>NZ_JAKKRW010000022.1:0-99957 GCF_025653905.1 Shewanella sp. SM71 | reverse complement strand
CTGACACCCTAGCACTTACCCGATTGTGGTTATCAGGAAGAACGTCCTCTCACGATTCTGTTCCCATTCGGCATAAAGCCAAATATCGTTACATTGTCAGACTCGCTGCTTTATTCAGAGTCTTAGGGTCATCTGGTGATACAGATGGTTCACTCTTATCGCTGTGAACAGCGCTTCATACGACCTCAGGTCGCACGGACAAAAGCGTGTTAGATTCCTAACTCTAATTCGTGAATTTCGGATTAAAATTTCTATGGAGATAACGCCCGCTTAAGGGGCCGCCAACGCTATCACTGACTTTCCGCATAATACTGTAATCACCCAAACCAACGCATAATAAAAATGCCGCGCGTTGGCAGTCCCTATTGAAGCGTTTGTTATAAAAACATTTATCGTCTACCAAAGTTTACTTTTACAACATTCGGATGCTCTGTCTCTTCTACTAGTGTTTTGCGTTTCCATACAGGATTTTGTTTCCACTGTATTCCACTATTTTGAATTACTACACCTCCACCACAGTGTGACGACAAGCAGCCTGTCATCTTAATTCCACCTAATTGAGAACTTATTGGTGTGAGCTCTATGCGAGTGCCGACAATAGTCATATTGACTTCAACAGCTGTGATCGGAAAAGTTATATCCTTGAATACATCAGTCTCATATCGCTGTTGCGCTTGCTCAAATGATTGAAGCTCTATAAATCGTAAATATAGATAGTCGCCATTATGATAACTAATCTCAAGCTCTTTACCTTGAGGTGGACTCCGTAAATCGAGAGGAGACCCAATGTTTTCCCACGAGTTTTCCTCAATAATTATACGTTCATCTGGCTCTAAACTTAGCATATTGACGTTTAATCGAAGATACCCATCTTCATCACGGACCAAAGAAACTAAATCGATATTATCAATTGTTATTATTCTCGGTGTCTCATAGTAGAAATTACCTCCTACTACGGCCAACAAGTCTTTACGCAACCAATCTAGATTACCTCGAACTAACTTTGCATTTGCTTTGTCTTTCTTAAGAGTATGTAGCTGTTCTATGGTATATGCGCCACCATCTGCTTTTTTATGGTGTTGAGCACATAGTGCAATCATACCTTCTGGTTCGTTATGAGGTTTGACACTAACCGGAGGATCAAAATGGTGGTACTCGAGGTAAGGGTTACCACACCCTTTGACAGGACAGCCAAATCCGACTTCAGAACGAAGTACCTTTTTCACGCTTTTAGGAATAGGTTTTCTTTCTGACATTGTTTCCAAACTCCGGAATTTACTAGTTTTTATAACGTCTTAGTATTTATGCGCTGCGCTGTTTGCAGGGCATAAATCGCTTGTTGACTAAATCTTAAATATGGCCACAGCCACATCCATGTCACTTGGTAAAAATGATGCTATAGGAATTTGCTTTTTTGCGGTAGCGGTTTTTTATACAGTTTGATGGCTAATCACTTGATATCGTTTTAGCTTTCTCATTTTTCGCGCTTATTTTTTGCTGATGAATCGCGATCTAACGACTCAAAACTCCAAGGAATACATCTCCCCTCGGAGTGGCCGCAGGGCGAATAGACAAATTGCGTGAGTTCGGTCATGGATGACCGACTAGCTTTCGCAGGTGCAGGGACGCATCCTTCGGAAGCGATAGCAAATTTGTCAATGAGCACAAGGGGCTTTCAACTCCGTTGGGGGCGTCTTGGAGCATCCAAGGAGGATAGGACGAGCAGTCCTCCTTGGTCGGGTGTGGGGTGAAGCCCCACGACTTTGATTTTGATTAAAGCATTCAAACTACGAAACACGGAATGGGGCAATAGCTTTTTAGCTAAACGAACAGCAGAAGTGTTAATTAAGATTGGCATTGTTGCAACAGTGACCGTTGGCGGCATGGATGCCGTCGTCGAGCCCTCAGGGACGCTTCTTGTTAAATGCAAGGGCGGCGAGTCACAGGGGAAACAATGACAATTCATGCTGCAAACTGACAACAAAGTTATCTTGCTTTGGGGCAGAAGTAAGTTAAATCAACCTGTCGGTTCTAATTGCATCCTGATGTGAATCTTGACAGGTTCAGTCTAGGCTAATCAACCTTTTGTCATCTGCATGTCATCTAAACTTCATCATTCGGTCAAAGCCCCCCACTAAGCTCATATTCGTTAACAGCCTAATGGGGTGAATACGAGATGACAGGATTTAATTTCAGGAAACTTGAGAGGTCTACGCGGGAAGAGATAAATGACCCCAGCCTTTCCCCTCCCATCTTTAATCGCTCAACACAAACGCCAACATTAGCACCAACATCCTCAAATCAATTCAATTGTGCCGCTATTACCCCATCCGCATTAACTTCAGCCCATACAGCAAGCATCACAATTAACGCCCTCTGGTTGTCAGATATCCATTTAGGCTGTAAGGATTGCAAGGCTGACTACCTGCTCAGCTTGCTTGAAACCGTGCGTTGTCAGCACTTGTATCTGGTCGGTGACATAGTCGATTTATGGGCGTTGAAACGTAAGCTGCACTGGCCCGATAGCCACAATAAGGTGCTGCAAAAATTCATTGAACTGGCACAAAACGGCACCCAAGTGATTTATCTGCCGGGCAACCACGACGAATTGATTAAACCCTACGCCGAGCTAAGCCTGTGGAATATCAAAATTGCCCGCCAACATATTCACCACGGAATCGGCGGCCATAAACTCTTGATGCTCCACGGGGATCAGTTTGATGCCGATGTGTGTGTCGGCCGTTTCTACGCCATATTGGGTGACCATTTATATGACCTATTGTTGTTCCTCAATCGCAATCTCCATAGCTTGCGGGAACGCTTAGGTTATCCCTATTGGTCACTGGCAAGTTATATCAAGTCCAAAGTGGGCAAGGCTCAAGCGGCTATTGGACATTACCGTCAAGCGGTACTCAACTATGCCCAGCACTTTGATGTTGACGGTGTGATCTGCGGTCATATCCATCAGCCCGAACTCTCGACTCACCCCAGAGCAGCCCAATATTACTCACCACTCAGTCCCCTTGAAAAGAGGCAGATCATCTACGCCAACGACGGTGACTGGGTCGAAAACTGCAGTTTAATCACCGAAACCTTAAGCGGCGAATTACAACTTTGCCGCTGGAACGAGCAAACGCTCAAGCTCGATATTCTCAACAGTATAGCGCTGGTACAACAGCCGCCTGAGACGCACAAAGACAAGCAACAAAAAACGGCAGCGCAGCAAATGCCAGACATAAACACCGGCGAAACTCGCCCAAGGGATGTTGCCTAACACTATGAATAAATTACATAACACTATGGAATACAATGAAAAAATGCTAAACAGCAGCCTTAGCCATAACAAGCATACTGTGCCGTTCAAGGCGAATAACATGATTTTTACTGTTGATAATGTGGTTGAACAAAATCTGCCAGCGATCAATGACAAACCTTGGCTCGCTAAACCTGCCAAGGCCATGCTGCGTTACCTACTCAATGAAAAACAGTGCAACGATATCGCCAATCAATATACCTATTTACAGGGCGTAGACTTTGTCGAACAAATGCTGGCGAGTTTTGACTTTAGTTTTACCGTGCCCGCCAACGAGATAGAAAACATTCCCTGTGAAGGCCGAGTGGTCATATTCGCGAACCACCCAATAGGTTCACTCGATGCATTAGCGCTCATCAAACTCATCAGTGAAGTTCGCCCTGATATTAAAGTCGTCGCGAATGAGCTCTTGATGGCGCTGGAACCGCTGCACTCAATCCTACTGCCGGTGCGCAATATGACCGGCGGCACACCGAAACAGCATTTAGAAAAAATCCACCAGCACCTGCGTAACGAAGGCGCAGTGCTGATTTTTCCGTCGGGCGAAGTCTCGCGTCTGCGTCCTAACGGCGTGCGTGATACCCAATGGCACTCAGGCTTTTTAAAAATGGCGATTTCCTGCAATGCGCCACTACTGCCAATATTTTTAGATGCTAAAAACTCTGCCACTTTCTACGGCGCATCTATGATTTACAAGCCACTCGCGACACTGCTGCTAGTGAAGGAAATGTTCAAGCAGGCTAAACGTAATATGCCGATCCGCATTGGCGAGCTCATTCCCAATGAAGCCGTACGCTCAATGGACTTTCCACTCAAGACCAAGATAAAACTGCTTAAAAATCACTTGTATCGTATCGGCAAAGATAAAGATCCACTGTTTATCACCCAGAGCGCTATCGCCCACCCCGAATCGCGCCGTGAACTGCAAGCGGCACTGCAACAATGTGAACTTCTAGGGGAAACGCAAGATAACAAGTTGATTTATCTGTACCAACACCACGACAGTAATCCCATCATGCGGGAAATCGGCCGCCTGAGGGAAATCGCCTTTCGCGCCGTAGGCGAAGGTTCGGGCAAGCGCCGCGATATCGATAAATACGACTCCTACTACCAGCACTTAGTGCTGTGGGATAAAGAGCAGTTTGAAATTATCGGCGCCTATCGTTTTGCCAGTGGTGAGCAAGTCTTAGCAAAATATGGCGACCACGCACTCTACAGCCAATCCCTATTCCAATACGCCGACAGCTTTATGCCCTTTGTGAAGCAAGGGTTAGAACTCGGTCGCAGTTTTGTGCAGCCTAAATATTGGGGTAAACGCAGTTTAGATTATCTGTGGTTTGGCATTGGAGCTTATCTTGCCAAGCATCCTAAATATCGTTATCTATTTGGCCCAGTGTCCATCAGTAATCAACTGCCTGGAAGTGCTAGGGAAATGCTAGTGCACTTCTATGCGCGGGAATTTGCACCTGCGCAGCAGATGGCAGTTTCCATGTCACCCTTTGGCTTATCTAAATCCCAAAAAGCTAAGTTAGATGACTTGTATTTCTCCGAGGATTATCAGAGTAACTTTAAGCAACTCAAACAAGTGCTCGCGAGTATGGGGGCGGCAGTACCTACGCTCTACAAACAATATGGTGAACTGTGTAAAGCGGATGGGGTTAAGTTTCTCGCCTTTGGTATCGACGCCGACTTTGGCGATTGTATCGATGGCTTAGTGCTGGTGGACACCCACAAACTGAAAGGTAAAAAGTATCAACGCTACATAGGCGCACACTTGCCCGAATCGGAGCGGATGCCAATCACAGCGGATGATGAGCTAGAGGTCCAAGATCTTTGAGTTAAAACTTTGTAATGGGTGTTGGCTAAACTTGCACCACTCTGTTATAAGTAACTGTAATGCAGCGCATTAACAGAGCGCATCCTAGGATGCGCAAGCTTAACAGGGGATCATCATGCCGATCATTATCGCCGATATTATGAGTACCCGAGTCGTCACGGTTGAAATGGACGATCGATTAACTGTGGCGAAGGAAATCTTCGACCAAGCGAGCTTTCATCACTTATTGGTCGTCGATGAGTACCAACTTGAAGGCGTGTTATCGGAGCGGGATCTATTGCGCGCGATTAGCCCGAACTTGGGCAGTAGCGCGGAAACCGCAAGAGACTTAGAAACCCTACAAAAACGTGTCCATCAAGTGATGACGCGTAATCCGGTTACCGTCGCACCTCACATCAATTTAGACACGGCCACCCGCATGTTATTAGATAACGATATCGGCTGCTTACCCGTGTTAGAGGACGGTAAATTGGTTGGGATTGTTACTTGGAAAGACTTATTACGTGCCTATTGTGAATACAGGACACAAAATCAAAGCGAGTGCTAATCCTAAGACTGCACTCGCTTCTGTTCTCAATAACTAAGTTCAAATCACTCAGTTTGCCTAACTTAAATCGCCCAGCCACCCATATAAAACACCACTAAACCTAAGGTGATGGCAAGCACGCCTAACTTCAGTTTGCGCCATTCGCCACTGCAAATACGGCCTACCACCAGTGTCACAAAACCCAGCATAATACCGGTAACGATATTACAGCTTAAGATGATAAACACAGCGCAGGTTAAGCCCGACATGGCATCAACTTTATCGTCAAAATCGAGTTTCGCCACATTACTCAGCATCAACAAACCCACATACATCAAAGCAGGCGCTGTCGCATAGGCAGGCACTAAATAGCTTAATGGTGCTAAAAACATCATCAATAAAAACAGTACGCCAACTATGGTAGCCGTTAAACCTGTCTTTCCGCCCGCTGCAGTACCAGCCGCCGACTCGATATACACAGCCGCTGGTGCACCGCCGACTAAACCTGCCACCATACTGCTGACTGAGTCTGAGGTTAAGGCTTTACCACCGCCGACAATATTGTCGTCTTTATCGAGTAAATTAGCTTGGCCAGCCACAGCACGGATAGTGCCAGTCGCATCAAAAATCGCCGTCATCACTAACGCTAATACGATAGGCAAGACCACAGGATTAAAGGCACCCATAATATCGAGCTGACCAATCAGTGAATGCTCTGAGGTAAAATCAGGCAAGGCGAACAAACCTTGGTATTTAACGCTCGGATCGAACACTAAACCAAATACCGATAGCGCGATAATCACCAACAAAATACCGCCAGGTACACCGCGGCGCTCTAAACCAATTGTCGCCGCTAAACCTATAACGGTAGCGATAACAGGTAAGCTGTTAATGTCGCCTAACTTCACAGGTAAGCCTGCGCTATTGGCCACAATCAACTGCACACTGTTAGTCGCAATCAAAAGTAAAAACAAGCCGATACCTATGCCTGTACCGTGGGCTATGCCCTTTGGTAAATTCGCCAGTACCCACTGGCGAATACCTGTCACACTCACAAGTGTGAACGTCACGCCCATCAGGAAAATAGCACCTAAGGTGACTGGAATCGACATTCCCTGACCGAGCACTAAGCTAAACGCAGTAAAGGCCGTGAGCGAAATCGCGCAGCCAATCGCCATAGGTAAGTTAGCCCATAAACCCATGAGCAAAGAACCAAATGAAGCAATTAAACAGGTAGCTATAAACACGGCGCCGGGATCAAACCCCGCTTGGCCTAACATGTTTGGCACCACAATTACTGAGTAGACCATAGCGAGGAAGGTTGTAAATCCCGCAATCACTTCTTGGCGAACTGTGCTGCCACGTTGTTGAATAGAAAAATAACGGTCCAGAAACGAACCAGAGGGTACGGCTGTTGAACTCAATTGCTCAGACATAATGTTGTTATACCTTGTGATCTCTTAAAATGGGGTCGGTACCAATTACCCTAAAACGCAATTGGCGACGCTGGCTGCGGCAGATTAGAGCCCCAAATCCATCAGACTTGGGTGAGAGATCCACATCATTTTCCTACTGTGGGAAAAATCCATGATCTGCAAGCAGTGATGCCTCGCGATGATTAAAAAGCCATTAACCATGTAGACGCAGCCGTTGTTGGCCGCGGATGATACTGGAATCTCCCAAAGATAGCTAAGACATCGCCTACACTTCGATAAAAAATTAGCGGCAAAAACTGAAATCTGTTGTTTAAAAAAACGCCTAAACCTATGTAATAACTGCTACTTAATATCACATTAATCACGATAAGAGTCTGCCAGTGCTGCGTAAACGTTCGCTAACTTCCCTCTCCTTCATCTCCCAATATTAGAATATGGCAAGTCAACCAAACCTTGATACTGTGCATTGATACTTGGCGTATTAACGTTTCAGGGGTTGTTGTACAAGGAGCCACACTTACGCTTTATGTAACGAACACCTCGTCATTCACACCGCCTGCGTGAATATGCGATCTTGGTAGCTTTATTGAACAAAAAATTACTCTGCTTTTACAGTCACATCAATATGACTTATGCTTAGAGGCACTGATGGGACTACACTTAGCTGACTATGAAAGAAAAAGGATTGGGTATGGACGAAAGGCGTAAGTTTTCGCGGATTCTATTTGCCACGAGCGCACATCTACAACAAGGTGGTGCGCAGTGGGAGACGACCATTCTCGATTTGAGTCTAAATGGCGCTTTGGTTGAAGAACCGCAAAATTTTATTAATTCGGGTGATGCTATTACCCTCAGTTTTGCCTTACCAGAATCTGACATTGAGATCCGTATGGAAACTGAGTTGGTCCATCAAAAAAATGCCCAATTAGGTTTGAAGTGTAACTTTATCGATGTTGATAGTATCAGCCACCTAAAACGTATGGTGGAACTGAACCTAGGTGATGCTTCTTTGCTGAATCGTGAACTTATGTTGTTTATCGAAAAACACAATATCACAGCTTAAAACACCAGCTCACAAATACAAACAGCGCCTAATGGCGCTGTTTTACTTACTGGTGTTAATCTCACTCGCGAGCATTTGATGCTAAATCGCTTCTAGCGCTTCGGATAACTTAGAAACACCCACCACTTCCATACCAGCTGGAGGCTTTTTCGGCACATTGGCCTTGGGCACTATTGCTCGTTTAAAACCATGCTTAGCGGCTTCGATTAATCGCTCTTGCCCATTAGGCACAGGCCGAATTTCGCCGGACAGCCCGACCTCACCAAAGGCAACTAAATCGCTAGGCAAAATATCACCGCGAAAACTCGATACCATTGCAAGCAGCAAGGTTAAGTCGGCACTGGTTTCCGTTACTTTCACGCCGCCCACCACGTTAACAAACACATCCTGATCCGACATCTGCAAACCACCATGGCGGTGCATTACGGCAAGCAACATCGCCAAACGGTTTGCATCCATACCCACAGCCACGCGGCGCGGGTTAGACATGGCCGAGTTATCCACCAGCACTTGCAGCTCCACCAACAAGGGCCGCGTTCCTTCCCAAACCACCATAACAAGCGAGCCAGATGATTCTTCTTCACCACGAGAAAGGAAGATTGCCGAAGGATTGGCGACTTCCTTTAAGCCGCGCTCGGTCATGGCAAATACGCCTAATTCATTGATCGCGCCAAAACGATTTTTATGGGAGCGCAAGGTGCGGTAACGACTATCGCTATCCCCTTCGAACATCACAGAGCAGTCGATACAATGTTCCAATACCTTGGGCCCAGCCAAACTGCCATCTTTGGTCACATGGCCGACCATGATCACGGCAATGCCATTTTCTTTCGCAAAACGGGTTAAGTAAGAAGCGGATTCACGCACCTGCGACACACTGCCAGGGCTCGATGCCACATCACTCATGTGCATCACTTGAATCGAGTCAACAACGATGACTTTAGGCAATTCTTTAAGGGCAACTTCGCAAATTTGCTCGACGCTGGTTTCAGACAACATCCGCAATTTATTGGTTGGTAAACCAAGGCGATGGGCGCGCATCGCTACCTGCTGCAACGATTCTTCACCCGTGACATACAGTGCAGGCATTTGCTCGGCCAGATGACACAGAGTTTGCAATAAAAGCGTACTCTTACCTGCGCCTGGATGTCCGCCTATCAAAATGGCAGAACCTGGTACAATCCCACCACCGAGTACTCGGTCTAATTCGCCAAAATGACTCAAGATCCGCGGTAAGGCATTGAGATCGATTTGATCTAATGTCTTCACTTCATTGCTGCTTGCTCCGGCATAACCGACAAACTTAGTGCTGCGCCCAGGCGAAGCTGTACCGAGCCTCACCTCAGTGATCGTATTCCATTCCTGACAAGCGCTACACTGCCCTTGCCAACGGGGAAAGTCTTGTCCACACTCATTACATACGTACGCCGTTTTATTCTTTGCCATAACTCATTAAAATCTGTATAAAATCAATTTAAGTAACTGCGAATACTGCCGACATAAGACTAACAGCCCAATACAAAATAAGCATTAAAAAGAACCCTACATGAGTCTAGATAACCATAGTGCACTCATCGAACAGCTCAAGCCATTGCTCATGGAACCTAACTTCCAAGAGATTTTCCAGCAGCTGACGATAGATGAAACCAATTCGACCCGTTTTCTAGTGAAAATGGAACTCAGTCGTTTGGCTTCACCATGCACGCGAATTATCGATCTCAGGGATAAATCTGAGCTTCCTTGTGTTGAAGTGATGTTAGGTCAACAGCGACATTTTTTAGATGAACCCGCCAAAAACAGTATGCATGAGGCCATGTCACTGTTTCGCAATCAATATACCTTGGGAGTATACGAGTATGTGCTCAATGCTCACCAACAACGTCGGTTAAAGTTGCGCCAAAGTGTCACGCAGGTAGAGGCCGCAGAATCAGAGCCTTTTATGGTGCCCGGCGTGGTATTAGGCAGTTATTTCAACCGCACAGAAGAGCGGATGAATTACAGTATTCGCATCGCAGCATCGCAAACCGGCCGTGGTGAAGTACAAGGGATAACTGCAGATTTATCCGTAGGTGGTGCCCGTATTCGCCTTGCAGCTAACCATCCCTTCGATCTCGACCATCCCCTTAAAATAAAACTACTGGAACTCAGTGAAGAGTTTTACTATCCCGATCTCCAGCTCGGTGTTGACTATGAGGTTGTCGATAGCCAAACCAATGGCGAATACATTTGGTTAAGACTCAAGCGTATTGGGGGCAGTGAAGCCTTAAGTGAAATGCTTGGCAATTTAATCCGCGGCTACAAACTGCGTTACAAAGTAGATGTGAATGATGTGATAGTCACAGCAACAGGGCTTGGATTTGAGCGTCATTATTTACCCCATCTTCCGCACTTACCTTTATATTTCAATACTCAAACTCAAGGTTTGAGCCACATGCTACTCAGCCGAGATAACCAGCAGATAGTGCATTATTTTCAAGATGAAAATGATGTGAGCCAGTTACCAGCTATGCTGACACCAAGCCGTTTATCTGAGCTACTTAATCATCCTGAAAATCCCGACCATGGGCTATTTTTTAGCTTTACCTATAATGCCCAAGGTTGCTTATATTTTTACTCTGCCACCTTAGCAGAGCTTAAAGCTAAGGGCATGATGCCTTTATTTTTAGGCTTTGCATCGACCAAGCCCAGCTGGCGGATCTTCAAAGTCACCCAAGATAAAATTTATCATGATAAGGGTTATCGACGTGCGACCCTCCCAGGAGATGAAGCAAAATTTAGCCCATTGGTCGAACAACAATTATCACAATTTAGTCATTTGCTTCAGCTCATCGAAATCAGCAACGAAGATACCAGAGGCCATTACAAAGCTTGGCAAGACGATAGCAATGCCAACGCCCTAAAAACCTTTGGTCAACAAAGACTGACCACCAATCAAATTAAGTTAGTTTCCATGCAGTTTAGCGAGCGACGCCAAGAAGCGCGTTTCGCCTTTAAAACCTTAGTCAATGTGACTCAAGACAAGCACAAAGCCACGGGCATTACTTTAGATATTTCAAGCCGAGGCATGCAATTAACCTTGGATAATCCTGCAGATTTTTCATCAAATAAACCACTACTGTTAAGCTTCCCAAAGCTCCAAACCATTGCAGGCAAAACACAGCTAGATAACCTCCCCTACCGCTTAGTGCGTACCCGCAAGAATGGTGTAACCTTGCATTTAACCGCCGTTATGGGTCATACACCCCATGTTGGAGTGGAATTTTTAAATAAACTTATTGCCCATAACAAAGAAAAATTAGAGCAACTCACCGAAAACAATAGTGAAATCAAAGAACTTGCCGATGGTTTAAAAAATATTTTGATGCATGATTTACATTCTGTGCCCTATTTTGTTGAAAAAACGACAAAATCTGCCCAAGTCGCTTGTTTAGGCGTTGGTACACAACAGGATGAGATCAGCGATATTTTTGCCGCGGGCACCTCAGATACTCTGCAATATAATTTAGCGCCACTGCTAAAAGACGGTTTTTTTAAGCGAGATATTCTCGAACCTATCCGTCAAATGAAACCCCAACAGGACATGGATTTTATTGAAGTGTTTATTCAGTTAATTCGTCAATCTCGCGGAAAAATCTTTTTAAAGTGCACTCTTGCAACTGAAATCGGTGATGTCGAAGCACAGATAACCTTTATCAATCAGAGCAAAGCACTAGGCAGGTTCCTCGCCCTACGCATTTATCGCGGCGCGACAGAGAAGCCTGACATGAACTACCTACGCCGTGAATTGGAATACATTAATATTCATGCAAACCATAAAGCTAAGCAGTTAGAAGAACAGTTATGGCGTGTGATTGGTGTCGGCGAACTGTTAGATATTACCCAAGAAGTCGAATTAAGATACCCAGTACTGCATAAAAAGCAGTCTTAATTGTTCAATACCGCCAGATCAAAACTTAAATACCAATCCTTTATCTTAGGAAAATGATCGCTGGTGGCATCTAAATGCGTCAGCATATCTGCATGGCCATAGTCATGCTTAAAGCCATTATCCTTAGAGAGAAGCGTCGATTTAACCCGTTTAAAACCACACTCTACGACCATATCCGCCACATCTTCTGGATGCCCCAACACAGTATCGTTTTGCCCTGAGATAAACCAAGCCGGTGGCCAATGAGCACGCTTTGCCGCTTTCGCATAATCAAACCCATCATCGTGATCGATCCAATCACCCCGCACCCAATCGATACTTTGAACTAATGAGGCGCGGCTTTCATTGTCCATACCAATGCGCAGCTTATCGGCGGCGAGGTAACCTTGGCCCATCGCTAAACCTGGCGCTAAACGATTCCAAAAAACATCAACCATTAACCACTTTTTGAAGGATTTAACCCGAATTGTCCGTTTGCTACCGAAAGTAAGCAGTGAACGAACGCTTTGCTGCAAATCAGGATATCGGGCCAAACTACTCGCCATCAACACACCGCCCCATGAATGGGCACACCAATGCACCTGCAAAGGCGCCACGGCTTTACGAGTCGTCTGCTCTTGGCAGACTTTTTGATGTAAATCGAGAATCGCCTGCTGCACTAAAGGTAACTGCTCGCGGATCACTTCACCCTGCCCTAAGGTAAAATCACGATCAATTTTAGGCAAGCTGAGCCCTCTTCCTGCAGTATCCAGCACATACACCACAAATCCCGCCTCCGCTAAATAACAACCAAGACCACGGCCACTCTGGCTATAAAACACCCGACCGTTAGACATAGCACCATGGAGCATGAGGATAGGCGTTTTAGAAAAATCAGGCGCAGCTGGTAATAACTGGCGTAGATGCAGTTGACCATCGCGGTACGGCAGGTAGATTGAAGACTGTGAAATGGTCGAAATTGAGCCTTGGGCGAGCTGAGTCAAAATAAGTCACTGGTAGTTTATCAATATCCCTAAACTACCAGCTCATCAATAAAAGACAAGAGTCATTGCTCTAACTCAGTCTCTATCCAGACTTATATTTAAATAAATGAATAACCTAGATTTGTAGCAGATAAGGTAGAACCCGCAGGTCGAGATGGCGAATATTGGCATCCGCCGCCGCTGCCAGCTTAGGTTTGGCATGGAAAGCGATACCAAAATCCGCTGCCATCACCATAGGAATATCATTCGCGCCATCGCCGATCGCGACTCTTTGGCCTTTTGGAATTTGCCACTGCTCACTGCAACGCTCAACCACATCTGCTTTAAACTGCGCATCCACAACTTTACCTGTTACTTCCCCCGCAAGTTTACCGTCAGTGATCACTAATTCATTAGCAAAGGCCGCATCTAAGTTTAGAAGCTGCCTTAAATGGCCAACAAAAGGCGTAAAGCCGCCAGATGCAACCACTAAACGCCAGCCATGGGATTTAAGTTCTAAAAGCATGGGCTCAAGCCCTGGCATCAAAGGCAAGTTGTCGCACAAGGTCGTGATAATACTGGCATCGGCGCCCTTAAGCTGTGCCACACGCTGACGCAGACTCTGCTCAAAATCAAGCTCACCTTGCATAGCACGTTCAGTAATCGCCGCCACGCGCTCACCCACGCCTGCCATGACCGCTAATTCATCAATACATTCAATCTGAATCGCTGTGGAATCCATGTCCATCACTAATAAGCCGGGATGATTCAAGCAAGGCAAATCAGCATGAATGACATGCAGTTCAGCTAAAGACTGCGGGAATGCCGCTAACTGCGCCTGAGAAGGCAAATTTACCAGTGCCAACTCGATACAATGTAAACCAACTTGTCGTTCGATATGGGCGATACCGATAACGTTAGACTGAGGTAATTGCGCTATCCATGCCGATATTGTCGCCTCTACCACGGCATCTTGATAAATAATTCGCACACGTGAAACACCAGCGGGGTTTGCTGACTCTTGATAACGTTCAAACACTTGCCCTTGGCGTTCAAACCTTGGGGAATGGCCAGAGACTAACCACAAAAAAAGCGCATCTTGGTTCAAGCTTTCCATCGGACTTAAATTCTCCAACTATCGGGCTCACTCAGAATCAATTATGATTAGGCAAGCGCTCTACATTTTAAGGGTCAAAGTGTTATATCTTAAAGGGCTAAAGAAAAGCCATAAAATCAGTAGACTGATCCAAATTGCCGCCGCATTCGCCTTAATATTCGGCTTAGTGCAATTGTGGCAAACAAGCCTACTACAAGGTCAGCTGCTTCTAAAGTCCCAAACTCAAAAGATGGCCAGATTACTGGTACAGCAAACCGCTTATGGTGCCGCACCAGCGCTACAACTGCAAAATGACGAGCAGTTGCAATGGCTCGCCAGCGCTTTAGTGGAAGATCCTAAGGTGATGTCCGCCGCCATCTTCAGTGACCAAGGCATGCGGCTATCCTTCGCTCAAAGCATCACTAAGGATGTAGTTGATCCTGACTCGGAAGAAATGAATTTGCTGCTAAGCAAATATCCTCCCTATGTAGAGCCCGTGATCCAAGAAGGGAAAAATCTAGGTTATGTCGAAGTCAGGCTTGATACCAAGTTATTTTTCAACGAAATCAAAGAAGCCCATAATTTAAACATGGAGCAACAACAAATCATGCTGCTGGTTGCAGGCTTGATTGGTATGTTGCTTTCACGCTCTTTGTCTTTCAAACGTGCCGACTTCGACCGCCGTCGCTTTCGGGTTAAGTTGCGTCAAGCGCCGAAAAAACCTGAGAAACGATCCTCAACTGAAGAGCCATCAGAAAGTGTTAATGATGGTTTGGCGCAAGAGCCAACCGAAGATAAACCGGTGGCTACCACTGATAACCCACAAGAGAAAGCGACTAAGCCCACTAAGGCACCAAAAGCAGTGACAGAGGCAAATACCGATAAGCTCACTCAGACCAGCGTGCGAACTAAGGCCGAAAAAACGTCAGAAAAATCATTGGAATTACAGGATAATACAACAGTTGAAAACGCGACAAACAATGCGGAACAAGCGGCACCTGTTAAGGTTAAACCTAAAGTGAAAAGTGTCCGCCGAGTAAAACACGCGACTAAAACAACAGCCGCTGCGGCCGAGACCTCGACGCCAAAAACGCTCAATGAGCCAAGCGATCTCGACACAGATTCAACAGGTTAATCTCGATCTCAATAGATAGGAAAATCACTAATCTATTAATAGCTAAGCTCTAGATAAGCCATAAACAAGCAATTTCTAATAACCAAACCATTAATAACAAAGTCGAATAGAACAGTCGCTAAAAATTAGCATAAAAAAAGGGTTCGCATTGCGAACCCTTTTTTCAGTAGCACACTCTTACAGCGTAACAGTTACAGTGTAATCGCCGCTTCTAATGTCATGATGATCATATCATTGAATGTGGTTTGACGTTCTTCTGCAGAAGTCTTTTCACCGGTGCGGATATGATCAGATACAGTCACAACGCACAGGGCACGCGCACCAAACTCATGGGCAACACCGTACAGGCCAGCCGCTTCCATTTCAACGCCTAACACGCCCATTTTCTCCATCACGTCAAACATTTGTGGGTCAGGAGTGTAGAACAGGTCCGCAGAGAAAATGTTACCTACGCGAACTTTAGTCCCGCGAGCTTTCGCAGATTCGATAACCGCATTCATCAGCTCATAGTTAGCGATAGCGGCAAAATCTTGGCCTTTAAAACGTAAACGGTTAACCGCTGAGTCAGTACATGCACCCATACCGATGATCACGTCACGTACTTTAACGTCAGTGCTGATCGCACCACAAGTACCCACACGGATCAGGTTCTTAACGCCGTAATCACGAATTAATTCAGTTGCATAGATAGAGCATGAAGGAATACCCATGCCAGAACCCATTACTGAAATACGCTTACCTTTGTAAGTACCAGTAAAACCTAGCATGTTTCGAACATCAGTCACTTGCTCAACATTTTCTAAGAATGTTTCAGCAATATATTTTGCACGTAATGGATCGCCTGGAAACAGCATTGTCTCAGCGAATGCGCCCTCTACAGCATTAATGTGTGGTGTTGCCATCGAAATAACCCCTGTTTATTTTATTAAGACTTAAGTCTTTGTTTACTGGCGGCAAATGTCAGCCGCCAAATCGAAATAAATGCTAATTTGCCTAAAGGAACGATTCGCCATAGGCCATAGGTTCAAGCTTAAAGTGGCTCGCAATAGATTGGCCGATATCGGCAAAGCTATTACGACGACCCAGCGATCCCGCTTTCAATCCAGCGCCAAAGGCTAATACTGGCACATATTCACGGGTATGATCCGTGCCTTGCCATGTTGGATCGCAACCGTGATCCGCCGTTAAAATCAGCAGATCGTCTTCACCTAATAATGCGAGCATTTCAGGCAAACGGGCATCAAAATATTCCAGCCCTTTGGCGTAACCAGCAACATCACGGCGATGACCGTAGTGAGAGTCGAAATCAACGAAGTTAGTAAACACTATAGTGTTATCACCCGCAGATTTCACTTCGGCTAAGGTCGCATCGAAAAGTGCTTCTAAGCCGTTCGCCTTCACTTTTTTAGTGATACCACAGTAAGCATAAATGTCGGCAATCTTGCCTACACTCACAACTTCACCGCCAGCCTCTTTCAGCTTATCGAGTACAGTTTTTGCAGGTGGCGCGAGCGAATAATCCTTACGATTGCCGGTACGGGCAAAATCACTTGGACCAGTACCATCAAATGGACGGGCAATGACGCGACCTATGTTGTAAGGCTCTAACTCTTCACGGGTTATTTCGCAAAGACGATAGAGATTTTCTAAACCGAAGGTTTCTTCATGACAAGCGATTTGGAATACTGAATCAGCAGAGGTGTAGAAAATAGGCTTGCCAGAGCGCATGTGCTCTTCGCCTAACTCTTCTAAAATGGTTGTACCTGAGGCATGGCAATTACCTAAGAATCCATCCAGACCTGCACGGGCTAAGATCTTATCCGTCAGTTCTTTAGGGAAAGAATTTTGGTGCTCGCTGAAATAACCCCACTCGAATAGTACGGGCACGCCCGCCATCTCCCAGTGACCGCTCGGCGTATCTTTACCCGAACTTAACTCTTGTGCATGACCATAAGCACCAATCAGCTCAACATTATCGCCAAAACCGGGTGCAAAGGCACCAGTACTTTCCATCGCTGCATGGCCTAAACCTAAGCGCGCTAAGTTAGGTAATTTCAGCGGGCCTTCACGGCCAATATCGGCTTTGCCTTCGGCGCATGCTTTAGCAATATGACCAAAGGTATCGGAACCGACATCACCAAAGCTTGCTGCATCAGCAGAAGCACCGACTCCAAAGGAGTCCAACATCATAATAATGGTACGTTTCATAATTCTTCCTTAAAGATCCGATGCACGAATATAGGCATAGATCTCAGGTGTTTTTTCTGGTGCGGTTTCACCAATGTGAATCGCTTTTTTCACCGCAAGTTCAGCTTCCGCGAAGGCGGCTTCAGACTGTGCATGGATAACGGCAATCGGCGTAGATGAATCCACTTTATCGCCTAGGGCACACACTTGGGTTAAGCCAACACTATAGTCTAGTGCATCACCGGGCTTACGGCGGCCGCCACCTAAGGTCACAACCGCTAAACCTAATTCACGGGTATCCATGCTATAGGCATAACCTTGCATATCGGCAAAAACTGGACGAATAATTTGTGATTGCGGTAGGTATTTACTGTAGTTTTCAACAAAATCAACTGGGCCACCAAGACCCGACACCATCTTGCCAAAGAGTTCTGCAGCGCGACCATTATCGAGCACACGATTCAGTTTAGCGCGAGCGTCGGCTTCATTGCTTGCAAGACCGCCCAGAAGCAACATCTCAGCGCAAAGACCCATAGTGACTTCATATAAACGCGGATTACGGTAAGCACCCGTTAAAAAGTCGATGGCTTCTTTCACTTCAACCGCGTTACCGGCACAAGATGCAAGCACTTGATTCATATCGGTAAGCAAAGCTGTCGTTTTAGTGCCCGCGCCATTAGCAACAGCTGCAATACTGCGAGCTAATTCTTCCGATGCCTCATAGGTTGGCATAAAGGCGCCGCTACCGACTTTCACATCCATCGCTAGCGCATCTAAATTACAGGCTAATTTCTTAGACAGAATCGACGCTGTGATGAGGGAAATAGATTCAACGGTGGCGGTATTATCGCGGATAGAATAGAAACGTTTGTCGGCAGGAACGAGATCGCCTGTTTGGCCAATAATCGCCACACCGACTTCTTTAACCACTTTACGGAACAATTCACTTGATGGCTCAGTTTGATAACCCGGAATGGCATCAAACTTATCGAGCGTGCCGCCCGTATGACCTAGGCCACGCCCAGAAATCATAGGCACATAACCACCACAAGCCGCAGCCATAGGGCCAAGCATAAGGCTAATCACATCACCCACACCGCCAGTGCTGTGTTTGTCGATAACAGGGCCATTGAGTCCCAATGACTGCCAATTAAGTACAGTGCCAGAATCACGCATCGCTGTTGTTAAAGCGATTCTTTCATCCATGTTCATGTCATTAAAGTACACAGCCATGCCTAATGCGGCAATCTGGCCTTCGGACACTGCGTTAGTAGTGATACCTTGAACAAAAAACTGTATTTCTGCGGAACTTAGCGCTAAACCATTACGTTTTTTACGAATAATCTCTTGAGCTAGAAACATGATACTGCCTCCAAGATAGACACTAACAACCCTGTCGCTAGTGCTTATCTTTGCAATGAAACATCAAAACTGTAGCAATATTACAAGTTCATACTATCGAAGTTTTGAGTTTGCCAAATAGATTTAGGTCACACTTAATTAGGCTCGCTATACGCTGATAGTATTAATCAGCGATAGTTTGCAATTAATAGCCTTGAGTCGGCTTAGGCGCATCAGCTAATTCTAGTGTGTGTAACAAACTGTTTAGTAAACTTGAAGCACCAAATCTAAAGGTACGTGGTGAAACCCAATCAGCACCTAAAATACGCTCAGCAACACCGAGGAATTCAGCTGCTTGTGCAGCATCACGCACACCACCGGCAGGCTTGAAGCCTACTTGGGTATTCTTCTCGCTGATCACAGTTAACATAATTTCAGCCGCTTCAAGTGTGGCGTTTACAGGCACTTTACCAGTAGAGGTTTTGATAAAGTCAGCACCTGCATCGATTGAAAGCTCAGATGCACGGCGGATAAGCGCAGGATCAGCTAACACGCCAGATTCGATGATAACTTTTAACAAGACTTCACCACAGGCTTCTTTACAGGCTTTAACTAATTCAAAACCAATTGTTTCATTGCCTTCCATCAGTGCGCGGTATGGAAATACCACGTCAACTTCGTCAGCACCATAGGCAACAGCGGCGCGAGTTTCTAGCACAGCAATGGCAATGTCATCATTGCCATGGGGAAAGTTAGTCACAGTGGCGATTTGGATATCTTCAGCACCGATTTCATCTAACGTCTTGCGTGCAATCGGGATGAAACGTGGGTAAATGCAGATAGCGGCAGTATTGCCCGCAGCCGTTTTCGCTTTGTGGCACAGGTCGATCACTTTTTGATCTGTGTCGTCATCATTCAAAGTCGTTAAGTCCATTAACTCAATGGCGCGTTGTGCTGCTTTTTTTAAATCAGTCATAATAGCTCTCCAAAATAAAAATTAAATGAATAGAAATCAGTCGCATAAAAGCAACGCTTGAGAGGTGGCATTATTTTGATTATTTTTATATGGCCGGGCCTTCAGGCGGTGCCGAGTAATTTGCTTGTACAAACTACCTTGTTGTAGGTATTCAATCTTGCCTAAGTCATAAAGAGCAATAGGCATCCTGACACTTAAAATAACTTATAAGTGACCACGACTTGAATCCTTGAAGACCGGAAGAGAGGATACGAATAAAATCTTGCTCCTACTTTTCCGCGAAAAATCCATTTTAGCGCGAGAAAAACACAAACCTTTATATAAACCCACTTGTTAGCCTAATAGGCTTAGATAAAGACTCATGGTAAAACTAAAGATGGAGCCGCATAATGCGGCTCCAACAAGCAATAATTACAAGAGATTAGAACTTGTAAGTTGCTGACAGGTAGTGTGACCAACCTGTTGATTCTAGGCCAGTAGCACCATCATCAGTTAGCAAGTAAACATCTTTGAAGCCTTTCAAGCCATAACCCAGAGCATAACGATCTGAATGCCAGTATAGACCGAAGAATACGTTACCGCCGTTAGTTGATTTGCCCTTAACTAAAGGACCATTCTCAACAGCAGGCCAATATGCTTCGTCAGCACCAAATTGATAATCGATGTAACCTTGGAATGACAGGAAGCTTTTGTTATCGAAGAAGTAGAAAGGTTTGAACCAATTAGCAGAGAACTGATATCCATTCCACTCTTTAGCGTTCATGTCATAGTAACCGTACAGGTTCATGCCTGTTTTGCCTAACCAAGGCACGTTTACATCAGCACCGACACCCCAAAATGTAGAGTTAACGCCAGAACCATCACCATCGTTAACTAATCCATCCCAGTTGAACAGAGTAGAGAAGTAAACTTCTTGGATTGGTCCAAAAGACAAGTCTTTACCAGTCAGCGCATCAATAGATACACGTGGAGCAAACTTCATAAACAGCTTACTTTTACCTGTACCTGGATTCTTGTCACCATTGCTTGATGTTTCGTTTGCCAAGTTGAATACGTCAACATAACCGTATAGATCGAATACACCAGAACGACCGCCGAATTCCATTTCTAAGTAGTTGTGTTGATCGCCAGCCGCTGGGTTCTCTGGCTTTTCACCGATAGAGTACATAGCGTTGAACTGCATCCACTTGTAATCAGAACCGTGAAGGTCTGTACGATCAGCGGCAAATGCATTGCCAGAGATTGCTGCTACTGCAGTAGCGGCTAAAGCTAAAGTTTTAACGTTTTTCATCATCAACCCCATTTATCTTGTTTGCTACCATCGAGGGTAGCGTTCTTTTTGTGGCGTTCGCATTCTACCTAGATTAAAAAAAATCTCAATAATCTAGCGTAAAATCACAAACACAAAATTCTTAATTGTGAACAAAGTCGCGACTTCTGCATTACGATTAATTAACGTAACCGTAGATTCACGACATTTAAGACAGAATGACAGCTACACTTCAGTTGCATTCTGTGTCTTTCAATTGGAGAAACTATTCACTACAGGAATCACTACTGGAAAATGGTTGAATTAACTTAGGCCCTGCCCCGCATGGTCAGGACCCAGTTAGTGGGGTTTCCCCCTGCTGTAGTTACTTAGATAGCTAAGAACAAACCAGCAAGTGTTGCGCTCATTAAGTTAGCTAAAGAGCCGGCGATAACCGCACGAATACCCATTGTAGCTAAATCATGACGACGGTTAGGAGCCATAGCACCTAAACCACCAAGCAAAATCGCGATTGAAGACAAGTTAGCGAAACCACACAGAGCAAACGAAATAATCGCCTTTGTTCTGTCTGTCATAGCTAAACCAGTTTCAGCAACTACCATACCGCCATCAGCAATATCTTTTAAGTATGGAGCAAAGTTCAAATAAGCAACGAATTCGTTAACAATGATCTTTTGACCAATGAAAGAACCAGCCACTAAAGCTTCATTCCAAGGTACGCCGATAAGGAAGGCTAAAGGCATGAACACATAGCCAAGGATCAGTTCAAGTGTTAAACCTTCAACGCCAAACCAACCACCCACACCACCAATAATGCCGTTGACCATAGCGATCAAACCAACGAAGGCTAACAACATAGCGCCTACGTTTAAGGCTAAATGCATACCAGATGAAGCACCTGCAGCAGCTGCGTCTAGCACGTTAGCTGGTTTGTCAGGATCTTCTGGCAAATCGCTCATGTCATTTTTAACAGCTTCAGTTTCAGGGTGCATCAGTTTAGCCATTAATAGACCACCTGGTGCTGCCATGAATGACGCGGCAACTAAGTATTCGATAGGTACACCCATCTGCGCGTAACCAGCCAATACTGAACCCGCGATTGATGCCAAACCACCCACCATGATCGCAAACAGTTCAGACTGCGTCATAGTTGGGATGAATGGGCGAACCACTAATGGGGCTTCAGTTTGACCAACGAAGATGTTAGCAGTTGCTGACATAGATTCAGTACGGCTTGTGCCCAATGCTTTTTGTAAACCACCACCGATGATACGGATGATCCACTGCATAACGCCTAAGTAATATAGAACCGCAATCAGAGAAGAGAAGAACACAATAACGGGTAACACGTTAACTGCGAAGATAAAGCCAAGTTTGAAGTTAGCTAAATCACCAAACAGGAAACCAATACCGTTTTGTGCGTAACCAATAACGCTAGAAACCGCATCAGACATCCCTTTCAGAATGTCTTTACCAACTGGAACATACAGTACAAAACCACCGAAGGCAGCTTGGATAGCTAACGCGCCACCCACTGTACGTAAATTAATTGCTTTTTTGTTATTTGATAGGAGGAAACCCATCGCAAGTAGGGTGACCACCCCTACTAAACTCATTAATATATCCATTAACCATCACCCTATTGTTAACACTTTTTAATTATGTTGTTAATCAACCTATTTCCGAGTCAGATTATACCCGAGGCAAAGTCGAAAATCGTCGTTTTGATCATATTTTTGGAGTTTAATTTCAATCGCTTAGTGCAGAATGCTAGTGCGACCTACACCTGTTTATTTAAAAACAGCTAAAGGTCAAACAGTTGCATTACATTCGACACCAAGTGTTCTGATATTAGAACACTTGATTTTTTTTGCAAATTGGCAATTTTGTCTATAAAAAGAACAAGGTTAGCGGGCTGGTTACGTTTTTCAGTAACATTTATCGGCGTCATTGCAGGAGAGTCAGTCTCAAGTATGAAGTGCTGAAGTGGTAATTCGCTGACAGTTTTGAGCAATTTTTTGGCATTAGGGTTCATAATCAAACCACCAATTCCCAGCTTAAAACCTAATTTGATATATTCCTGTGCAATTTCAGTACTGCCAGAAAAAGCATGTATCACACCGCCTCTAGGCAATTGATGCTTTTTCAAACACCCTAAAACCTCTGAATGTGCTTTTACGCTATGAATAATAACTGGCAGATTAACGGACTTAGCTAAAGCTAATTGTGCCTCAAAAAATGCGAGCTGCTGAGGCCACGTTGAGGAATAGAGCTTATCTAAGCCACATTCACCAATAGCAACAAAGCGAGGACATTCTAGTAACGCCGAAACTTGAGATGTTAATGCTAAGATCCCAGCATCAACATCCTCTGGACAAAACCAAGGATGAATACCGAGGGCAAAATAAGTTTGGTATTGTTCGGCAACGGCGAGCTGTTTGTGCCAGTGCTGCGGCGACACACCGGGAATAATCAGATTATCTACGCCAACACTGTGCATTCGCAACACCACATCGTCGCGGTCAACATCAAACTCGGCAAAATCCAAATGGGCGTGGGTATCAATCACAGTAAATGCCTCACTCTGCGGTCGATTTACCAATTGAATGAGGTTCAGGTGGCGATACCGTTTCGTCAACCACCAAAGCTTTGACGCATTTTACCGCTAATGGAGGATCTTCAAGGCGCGGCATGCAACAGCGACGATTTTCAGGTGTCAGCCCCATTCGGTCGCACCAATGAATATAAGCCTGCCATGTTTTTGTGATCCAATTCGCCATCATTCACATCCAGAACCGATTTTTAGTTTTCATTAGATACAAAAATGGCGGTGAATTCACCGCCATTTCAACAACTATTCTAGACCGAACCCTATTAGTGTTCGCGGGTTTTCGCAAACTCAATATCAGGATATCTTTCCATCGAAAGATTAAGGTTAACCATAGTTGGTGCTATATAGGTTAAGTTATCGCCACCATCGAGAGCCAAGTTTTGGCTACACTTACGGCGGAACTCTTCAAGCTTACGCTCATCCTTACAATAAACCCAGCGAGCGGTAGACACGCTAATACCTTCGTAAATAGCTTCGACGTTATATTCACTCTTCAGACGACCAACAACCACTTCAAACTGCAGTACACCCACAGCGCCAACAATCAAATCGTTAGTATCAATTGGGCGGAATACTTGTACAGCACCTTCTTCAGATAACTGTACTAAGCCTTTTAAGAGCTGTTTCTGTTTAAGCGGATCACGCAGACGAATACGGCGGAACATTTCAGGGGCGAAGTTAGGTACGCCAGTGAAACGGAATTTTTCACCTTGGGTAAACGTATCGCCAATACGGATAGTGCCATGGTTATGTAAGCCGATGATATCGCCGGGATAAGCTTCTTCAGCACGCTCACGATCGCCCGCCATAAAGGTCAATGCATCGCTAACGTTAACATCTTTACCAATACGCACATGGTGCATTTTCATGCCCTGCTCGTAACGACCTGAACAGACACGCATAAAGGCAACACGGTCACGGTGTTTTGGATCCATGTTTGCTTGGATCTTGAACACGAAACCGGTGAATTTTTCTTCATCAGGCATGATAACGCGTGTATCGCTTTCGCGCGGTAATGGCTTAGGTGCCCACTCGACGATGCCGTCAAGAATATGGTCCACACCAAAGTTACCCAAAGCAGTACCAAAAAATACTGGGGTCAACTCGCCTTTCAAGAAAGCTGAATGGTCAAATTCATGCGACGCGCCGCGCACTAATTCCATCTCATTGCGCAAATCAGCGGCATAACTGCCAATCGCTTTCTCAAGATCAGGATTATTAATGCCTTTAATTACGCGACGCTCTTGGATCGTGTGTCCCATACCGCCTTGATACAACACCACTTCATCACGCAGTATGTGGTAAATACCTTTAAATTCTTTACCGCTGCCAATAGGCCAAGTAATAGGTGCACAGGCAATATTCAGCACGCTTTCGACTTCATCCATTAGATCAATAGGATCACGGATATCGCGGTCGAGTTTATTCATAAAGGTCACAATCGGCGTATCACGCAGACGTGTCACTTCCATCAACTTGATAGTACGGTCTTCAACACCCTTAGCAGAGTCGATCACCATCAAACATGAGTCAACGGCCGTCAGAGTACGATAAGTATCTTCAGAGAAGTCTTCGTGACCAGGCGTATCGAGTAAGTTAACAAGGGCGCCACCATAGGGAAATTGCATGACAGACGTAGTAATAGAAATACCACGGTCTTTCTCCATTTCCATCCAGTCAGATTTAGCATGCTGACCCGATTTTTTGCCTTTAACCGTACCCGCTTTCTGCAAAGCGTTTCCGAATAACAGCACTTTTTCGGTAATGGTTGTTTTACCCGCGTCGGGGTGCGATATGATCGCGAAGGTGCGACGTTTATCGACCTCTACTTTATTGCCTGACATGTTAACCTATGCACTTGTATCGCTAAAAAGGCGCAAATTATAGCGCCTCAGTTCGAGCTTGGCTAGGCAAAGCCCGAGATGAACTCGGGCTGAGAGAGGTTATTTTGTGGCTTCGAGCAAACCTTTGACTTTGGCGAGTTCAATACGCGCATATCTATGTTCGACAAAATCATAGATATTGGTTGCCAATGCTAAGCGAAAATAGTTTGCAGCATCTTGATATTGCTTAGTTTCTATCGCCATTTTTGCAAGGTAAAAATAAGCTTCGCATAAACGTTCAGCATATTCTTTCGGATAAGTTAAGCCTACTTTAGCCGCAGAAAACACCTCGTCACGGCTTTTTTTACCTAAATAATAATCGACGATAACGGTCGCCCAAGCATCATTTTCTAAATTCTGACGATGCTGCGCTAACTGTTTTTTAGCTTCAACGGAGTCAGCTTTCAAATCAATCAAATACAACCATAATGCCCGATAACCGTCTTTATTATCGCCTGCATAAAACGCCTGCATATCTTTAGTCGCTAAATCAATACGGTCGCCATAGTACAAAGCAATACCGCGATTCAAATAGGCATAATCATAATTAGGTGCTAACTCTAATACGCCATCGAAGGCTTCATAGGCGCTGTCGTATTCACCTTCTTGGGTGTAATAAATTCCAAGGAAATTATAGGCATCAGCAAGATCAGGCTGAAGTTTTAACGCTTGCATAAAATCAATCCGTGCGAGCAGTCTTAAGCCCACACTGTCGTAAATCACACCACGATCGTAATGAAATCTGGCTCTCTGTTCATTCGTCAGTTCGACCGTAGCCAAAATCTCGTTGAGTTTTGCCAGTGTCACTTCGACTTTATAATCAGGCATAACTGGCGCGACAACCAATTTACCTTCAACATCATTATGGTTATCTAAAGGAGACTGGGTGGTTGCGCATCCGGCTAACAACAGACTGGCACTCGCCAGCACAGCAACGACAGCGGTTCTAATTTTAAGACTCATCCATTTCTACCTTTTTAGATTCCCAACATACGCAGAAGAATCTTCATGATAGCAATCCCACCACAGGACCGCTATTAGGGAATTAAGATTAATACTGACTTTCTTAATGCTAAAACAAAAAAGGAGATCATTTGATCTCCTTTTGATGCAATCACTTAAAAAGTGTGTGCCTATAAATAAGTCAAAGACTCATTATTCAGCAGCAGCTTCTTTC
The DNA here is from genome assembly GCF_025653905.1 of Shewanella sp. SM71. Lineage (NCBI taxonomy): Bacteria > Pseudomonadati > Pseudomonadota > Gammaproteobacteria > Alteromonadales > Shewanellaceae > Shewanella > Shewanella sp. SM71. Next base: position 73,216 of record NZ_JAKKRW010000022.1, on the reverse strand, counting down.
GTTTGTGCTTCTTTAATTGACAGACGTACGCGGCCTTGACGATCCACTTCCATCACCTTAACGGCAACTTCTTGGTTCAGCTCAAGGTGATCAGACACGTTAGCAACACGTTCATCACTGATTTGTGAAATGTGTACTAAACCGTCTTTGCCCGGCAGAATGTTCACGAACGCGCCGAAATCAACGATACGGATAACCTTACCATTGTAGATACGACCCACTTCAACTTCTGAAGTGATTTCTTCGATACGACGGATAGCTTCTTTAGTTGCTTCGCCGTTTGAAGAAGCGATCTTCACAGTACCATCATCTTCCAGTTCAATCGTAGTGCCCGTTTCTTCGGTCAGAGCACGGATAACTGCGCCACCTTTACCGATAACGTCACGGATTTTTTCTGGGTTGATCTTGATAACTGTGATACGTGGAGCGTGATCAGAAATATCATCACGGTGTGAACCAATCGCTTGATCCATCACGTTTAGAATATGTACACGTGCACCATAGGCTTGTTGCAGTGCGATATCCATGATTTCTTTAGTGATACCTTCGATCTTGATATCCATCTGCAGTGCAGTAATACCATCACGCGTACCAGCAACTTTAAAGTCCATGTCACCTAAATGATCTTCATCACCTAAGATGTCAGAAAGAACAACGAAATCATCGCCTTCTTTCACTAGACCCATAGCGATACCCGCTACAGAAGTCTTGATAGGTACACCGGCATCCATCAACGCGAGAGAAGTACCACATACTGACGCCATAGAGCTTGAACCGTTAGATTCAGTGATTTCAGATACAACGCGTACGCTGTATGGGAATTCAGCCGCTGAAGGCATAACAGCGTTAATACCGCGCCAAGCTAACTTACCATGACCGATTTCGCGGCGCTTAGGTGATCCCACCATGCCTGTTTCACCAACAGAGTATGGAGGGAAGTTATAGTGCAGCATAAAACGGTTAGTGCGCTCGCCCATGATGCTGTCGATCTTCTGTGCATCACGTTCAGTACCTAAAGTACAAGTTACCAACGCTTGAGTTTCGCCACGAGTGAACAATGCGCTACCGTGAGTACGTGGCAATACGCCCGCTAACACACTTAAGGCACGGATCATGTCGGGTTCACGACCATCAATACGTGGCTCGCCACGGATGATACGACCACGAACCACTTTCTTCTCTAAGCTACCCAGTAAGTTGTCAACTTCACGTAAATCAACGCTTGGATTGCTCGCTAACAAGGCTTCTTTTGCTGCTGCTTTAACAACAGAAACTTGAGCATAACGATCTTGTTTAACTTGGATTTTATACGCATCACCTAAACCAGCTTCAGCAAGCTCTTTGATTTGGGCGACTAAATCGGCATCTTGCGTTGGTGCAGTCCAATCCCAAGTTGGTTTACCGGCTTCTGCTTTAAATTCAGCAATCGCCTTGATAACCACTTGTTGTTGATCGTGACCGTAAACTACAGAACCTAACATCACTTCTTCTGGTAATGCTTGGGCTTCTGATTCCACCATTAATACTGCACCGGCAGTACCAGCAACCACTAAGTTCAGTTGACTGGTTGCAAGTTGTGCAACACTTGGGTTCAACACGTATTCGCCATCAATGTAACCCACACGTGCAGCACCTAAAGGACCGCTGAATGGAATACCAGAAATAGCCAGTGCCGCAGAAGTACCGATCATGGAGATGATATCTGGCTCGATTTGTGGATCGACAGATACTACGGTAATGATAACTTGAACTTCGTTTTTGAAACCATTAGGGAAAAGAGGGCGAATTGGACGGTCGATCAGACGAGCGATTAATGTCTCATCTTCTGAAGGACGGCCTTCACGCTTAAAAAAACCACCAGGAATTTTACCCGCTGCGTAGGTTTTTTCTTGATAGTTAACAGTCAGAGGGAAAAAGTCACGGCCTGCATCTGCATCTTTTTTACCGACAACAGTGACTAACACTGTCGTGTCACCCATACTCGCTAAAACGGCTGCATCAGCTTGACGCGCTATAACACCTGTTTCCAGGGTGACTGTATGTTGACCATACTCAAAACTCTTTACAATAGGATTCACGTGACCCATTCCTTAATTAATGACCTTGAATTACGCGCGTAAGTATACTGCAATTCGGATCAATAGATAAAGAGCAGATAATGATGACAAATACGTAACTTTTCACTAAAGTGGTTAAATCAACAAAGAGTTGCGGTTTATATTGATACGGAAAATCTCGCCGATGGTGAATAATTATCATGAAGGATGCGCCCGATGACAGGCCGTTTTAAGTCACTGACGTGGAAACAAACTAACCTAGTCGTATTTACTGCCCTATTTTTTGCCATTGCCATTTTTATTGTTGAAATCGCTTTAGTCGTCGTATCAACCAAACAACAACTCACGACCACTCAGCAAGAACTCCTTGATTCAGTTGAACAACCTGCAGCAAATGCCGTATGGGCATTAGATGATAATTTAGCCCGTCAAACTTTAGAGGGTGCCATCAAAGTCGAACATGTTGGCTCGGCGGTGATTGAGCTGGACGATGGCTCAATGTTTGTTTCTGTCAGTAATAATAAGCAGAATAACTCACAGACTTTTATCAGTTTAAGTAATAAATTATTTGATGATCTCAAAGAAATTTCTCGTCCTTTGTATAGGCCTTTTTATTTTGAAGGTACCCAACAACAGCAACTCATTGGTACATTAACGGTTTTCTACGATACCCAAGAACTAACAAACACCCTCTTCTCGCAGTTAAGATTTAGTTTTTTTGCCACTCTCGCTCGTGCACTCTTACTCACCTTAGTGCTTTCCGTGGTATTCCATCGCTTCCTGACTCAGCCTATCGCACGCATCAGTGAGGCCATCGATAAGATCGAACCCGACTCTCCGGACGAAAATCTCTTACCTATGTCCAACGCACACAAGGATGATGAACTCGGCCTAGTGACCTCGAAATTCAACCAAATTCTTATCCAATTTAGCCAAACCCAATCCAAACTGCGCAAAATGGCGACCCGAGATCCGCTAACAGGCTTACCGAACCGCACACTATTGCTTGAAACCATTGCAGTCACTATCCAACGCTCGCGAGTACACAAACGCAGCTTTGCATTGATGTTTATCGACTTAGACCGTTTTAAGAATATCAACGATTCCCTTGGCCACGCATTAGGCGATCAATTCCTCGCTCGTATCGCCCGAATTCTCGAACGATTCGTTGGTGATAAAGGCACAGTTTCCCGCTTAGGTGGCGATGAATTCGTTATTCTGGCCGATACGGTTCACACCCCAGACCAAGCGGCAGATTTTGTAGATAAGCTACTGATCCAGCTCAATGTCCCGATTCAATTAAATGAACATGCAATTCATCCAGCTGCATCGATTGGGATTTCTATTTATCCCGAAGACGGTAACAGCGCTGAAGATTTGATCCGTCACGCTGACATTGCCATGTACAGCGCGAAAGCTGCAGGCTCGAATCAATGGGCCTTCTTCAAACAACAGATGACTGAGCGAGCAGCAGTTCGTTTACGCACTGAAGCATCTTTACATGATGCGTTAAAAAACAATGAATTTTTACTGTATTTCCAACCGAAACTTGATCTGCAAACGGGCAAAGTCATCGCCTGTGAAGCCTTGATCCGTTGGCAAAAAGACGGACGACTCATCAGCCCCATTTCCTTTATTCCCGTCGCGGAAGAGACCGGTATCATCATTCCTATAGGTCGTTGGGTGATAGAGCAAAGCTGTAAAGTCCTTAGGGAATGGCAGAAAAAATATAACTATGCCATCCCAATTGCGATTAATGTTGCCTCACAGCAATTTGCCGATGCCAGTTTAGTTCCCGATATCAAACAGATGGCATTACGCTATCAAATCCAACCTGAGTTGCTGGAAATTGAAATCACTGAAACCTCGTTGATGAACGACATTGAACTCGCTATCGCTAAGCTTGAACAATTGAAATCAGCCGGATTTGGTATTGCAGTCGATGACTTTGGCACAGGGTATTCTTCACTCTCTTACCTGCGCCATTTGCCTATCACTACCATGAAAATCGATCGTTGTTTCGTTTCCGATCTACCAGGGGATAGCGCAATTGCATCAACCATTTTAATGTTGGGAAAGCAGCTTAATTTGACCATTGTGGCCGAAGGCATTGAAAACGAGCAGCAATTGGATTGGTTGAAAGAAAATCAGTGCCAAGTCGGCCAAGGTTTCTATTTTAGTCAGCCTCTACCCCAAGCAGAATTTGAAGCGCTGTATATAGCAACACAAACAGCAACAATAAGCAGTCTTGATGGTTTACGTGGGGCTTAGGATACTTACATTGGCACTTAAGTTTCGATTCGATGCTTAATCACATCAAGCTCAGCGTAACAGACCTAAACATTAGACTGATTTTGGCTGTAACTCCTGTATATCTCTCGTTTGCACAATAAATATTCTGTTAAATTTTAGGCAATAAAAAAGGAGGCTAAGCCTCCTTTTTCACGTTAGTCGACGCGAAATTAACGACGTAGACCTAACTTTTGGATCAGAGCAGTGTAACGTGCTAAATCAGTACGTTTCAGGTAAGCAGTTAACTTACGACGTGAGCTAACCATACGTAACAGACCACGACGTGAGTGGTGATCATGAATGTGCTCTTTGAAGTGATCTTGCAAATGGTTGATTTGCGCAGTTAACAAAGCAACTTGAACTTCAGTTGAACCAGTGTCGTTTTCACAACGGCCAAAATCAGCCAAAATTTTTGCTTTTGCTTCAGGACTTAGTGACATGTATATCTCCAAATAAATAATATGAATCTCTAGCCGATCACTAACTCAGCCAGAGGGCGCGCTATTTTACCCATAAACCCACCCTAGCGCAATAAAAGGCAGGGACTAATGCATCAACTAATTTAATCATTTGTCGATGGATAGCGGGCTAATGCGTTTCTGCAGGTTCGTCATGGATAACAATGAGTCGTTTCGGCGCTAATAAGCCATCTTCGTTCATTGTGCCAATCCCCACAAACCGGCGAATATCACCTAAAGTGATACGTACCAACTCATCGGTTTTCAATTCTGCATTAACCGGTACACGAACCGCTTGACCTTGCATTAAGTAAGGAGCTATCGCATCCGGCACATTCACCTCTGGGAAATCGGCCACGGCCGTGTCCATAGGCAATAACAGAGGGTCGAGTAATACGCTCGGATCTATCTGTTGTTCATGTGCTTGAGCAACTAGCGCTTCAAGTTGTTCTAAAGTGACCATTCTGGCATAGGGATACTGCGCAACTTGGGTGCGGCGCAGCATAATCACATGGGCGCCACAACCGAGCATCTCACCGAGATCGTCTATGATAGTGCGAATATAAGTGCCCTTAGAACAATGAATGTCTAAGGTCAGCTCATCGCCTTCAAGACCGATGAAATTTAGCTCAAATACCGTAATAGGGCGAGATTCACGCGGCACTTCTATGCCTTCACGGGCATATTTATACAGGGGCTGACCCTGATATTTCAGCGCGGAATACATAGAAGGCACTTGCTGAGTTTCACCACGGAAGAAATCAAGCGCGGTTAATAACTGCGCCTCGGTAAAATCAATGGCGCGGGTTTGCACCACTTCACCATCGGAATCACTGGTATCTGTCCGTTCGCCAAGCTTTGCAGTGACTAAATAGCGTTTATCGGCATCCAATAGATGCTGAGAAAACTTAGTCCCTTCGCCTAAGCATACAGGTAACATACCTGTCGCTAACGGATCGAGTGCGCCCGTATGCCCAGCTTTATTCGCATTAAAAAAGCGCTTTACCCTTTGCAATGCAAAGTTAGAACTCATGCCAGTGGATTTATCCAGCAGCACTATCCCATCGATAAAACGACCTTTTGGACGACGAGCCATTAATCTTTACCTTCCGTTTCATCTGCGTCATCAGCAATATCATCACCTAAGACTTCATCTTCAACCGATGCGTCTTCGCTGCCAAATTGCTGTTGCTTCGCTTTGTCTTGGTTGATCACTTGGCTAACTAAGTTAGACATGCGCATACCTTCAACTAGCGAGCTATCGTAGATAAAACGCAGTTCAGGCATGACACGCAGCTTCATACGACCCGCCACTAAAGTGCGGATATAAGGAGCTGCGCTGATCAAAGCGTTTAGCTTTTCTTGAACGACAGCTTTGTCTTCTTCGAAAAAAGTCACAAACACTTTGGCATAGCTGAGATCGCGAGAGACGTCGACGTCATTCACAGTCACAAAGCCAATACGAGGATCTTTCATGTCGCGCTGTAGCACTTGAGCAAGTTCTTGCTGAAGCTGCTGAGCGATTCGACGAGTACGACTGAATTCTTTTGCCATAATATTTCTTACCATAGCTTAAATTGATAAGGGCGGCTAAAGCCGCCCTTAATATCGTTACAGAGTACGAGCAATCTCGACGGTTTCGAATACTTCGATTTGGTCGCCTACGCGAACATCGTTGTAGTTCTTAACGCCAATACCACATTCCATACCATTGCGAACTTCAGCAACGTCGTCTTTAAAGCGACGTAGCGATTCGAGTTCACCTTCGTAGATAACAACGTTATCACGTAGTACGCGAATTGGCGCGCTACGCTTGATGGTACCTTCGGTCACCATACAGCCAGCAATTGCACCCAGCTTAGGTGACTTGAACACATCACGAACTTCAGCCAGACCGATAATTTGTTGTTTGAACACAGGAGACAGCATACCTGTCATCGCTGCACGCACTTCATCAATCAAATTATAGATAACGCTGTAGTAACGTAAATCAACACTTTCACTTTCGATAGTCTTACGGGCTTGTGCATCGGCACGTACGTTAAAGCCAACCATGATAGCGTTAGAGGCTGCCGCTAAGGTTGCATCCGTTTCAGTCAGTGCACCCACACCGCGAGCGATGATGTTCACTTTCACTTCGTCGGTAGACAAACCTGTTAACGAATCAGTAATCGCTTCGAGTGAACCTTGTACGTCTGCTTTAAGAACGATGTTCAGTTCTTTCACTTCGCCGTCTGTCATGTTCGCAAACATGTTTTCTAGCTTAGATTTTTGCTGACGTGCCAGTTTCACATCACGGAACTTACCTTGACGATACAGGGCAACTTCGCGAGCTTTACGTTCGTCACGAACGACTGTTGCTTCATCACCTGCAGACGGAACGCCTGACAGACCTAGAATTTCAACAGGAATAGATGGACCCGCTTCAGTGATTGAACGACCGTTTTCGTCTTTCATTGCACGAATTTTACCGTACTCAAGACCACACAGAACGATATCACCTTGGCGCAGCGTACCTTCTTGAACCAGAATCGTAGCCACAGGGCCGCGACCTTTGTCCAATTGTGATTCAATGACCACACCGGCAGCCATACCATCACGTACCGCTTTCAGTTCGAGAACTTCAGCTTGCAGTAAGATACCTTCTAACAGTTCGTCAACACCTTCACCTGTCTTAGCTGAAACGAAGGCAAACATGTTGTCTCCACCCCAATCTTCAGACATAACACCGTGTTGTGACAATTCGCTCTTAACGCGATCGATATCCGCTTCCGGTTTATCCATCTTGTTCACAGCCACGATTAATGGCACGTTACCAGCTTTAGCATGTTGAATAGCTTCGATTGTTTGCGGCATTACACCGTCATCGGCAGCAACAACTAGCACAACAATATCCGTTGCCTTGGCACCACGGGCACGCATTGCGGTAAACGCGGCGTGACCAGGAGTATCAAGGAAAGTGATCATGCCATTTTCAGTTTCAACATGGTATGCACCGATATGCTGAGTAATACCACCGGCTTCGCCAGCAGCCACTTTAGCGCGGCGAATGTAGTCGAGTAACGAAGTCTTACCGTGGTCAACGTGACCCATGATAGTCACAACTGGTGCACGAGATTCTAGCTTGATGCCATCTTCATCATCACGGTCTTGTAGCACTTGGTGCTCAAGTTCGTTTTCACGGATAAGCACAACTTTGTGACCCATTTCTTCAGCAACTAGCTGGGCAGTCTCTTGATCTAACACTTGGTTGATCGTGACCATAGAACCCATTTTCATCATCTGTTTGATGATTTCAGTCGCTTTCACTGCCATTAAATGCGCAAGTTCAGAAACAGTAACAGTTTCACCGATACGCACATCACGGCTCACTGCTGCCACTGGCTTATTGAAGCCATGCGCCATAGACTCAGGTGCAGTACTGCGGTTACGCATGTGCTTTTCACGGCCGTCACGGGCATCTTTGCCGCCACGTTTTTTCGCGTTGCTCTTGTTACGAGCACGACGTCCGCGTTTTTCTTCATCCAGATCAGAAGTATCTTCAGCAGCACGAGCTACTTTAGATGTCGTGATGTGATGATCACCGTTTTTCTCGGCTTCTAAACGTTGGCGCTCTTCTTCGGCCCAGCGCTTAGAATGTTCTTCAGCGAGTAAGCGAGCAGTTTCTGCCGCTTTAGCCGCTTCTTCGTCTTGCTTACGTTTGGTTGCCGCTTCTTGCGCCGCTTTCAAACGTTCAGCTTCTAGACGAGCCGCTTCTGCTTCTGGTGACATATCTTTAACCACTTTCACTTCGGCTGCTGCTTTAGCTTTCGCCTTAGCTTCTGCTTCCACTTTTGCCTTAGCATCTGCTTCAGCTTTCACTTTTGCTGCCGCAGCAGCTTCTGCTTCGGCCTTTGCTTTTGCCAAAGCTTCTGCTTCGGCTTTCGCTTCTTCTTCAGCCTTCAGAGTAGCCTCATTAGCATCACGCTTAACGAAAGTTCGTGTTTTACGAACTTCAACTTTAACATCTTTAGATTGACCACCATTACCGGCCACACTTAGGGTCGATACGGTTTTACGCTGCAGCGTCATTTTCGTTGGCGCATTTTCGCCACCGTGCTGCTTTTTCAGATAATCCAGTAACTGCTGCTTTTCAGCTTCAGTCACTTTATCAGCTTGGCCTTTCTTAATTCCAGCCTGAGAGAATTGCTCAATCAGACGTTCAACACTTTTACCCACTTCCGTGGCCAATTTCTCTACGGTAGTATCTGCCATCAGTTAAATCCCCCTGTTGATCGACTTATGCTTCTTCGCCAAACCAACAGATATTGCGGGCTGCCATGATGAGCTCACCTGCTTTTTCTTCTGTCAATTCTTCAATTTCGATCAAATCATCAATGCCTTGTTCAGCCAAGTCTTCTAGAGTCACAATACCTTTGCTAGCGAAAACATAGGCTAAGTGTCTTTCAACACCTTCAAGTGCTAGCAACTCTTCACTTGGCTCCACACCATCCAGTGCTTCTTCAGTAGCGAGAGCTCGAGTTGAGATCGCCGCTTTTGCACGTTCACGTAAAGCTTCGACGAGATCTTCGTCAAAACCGTCAATCGCCAATAGTTCAGACACAGGCACATAGGCAACTTCTTCGAGCGACGTAAAGCCCTCATCTGCCAGTACTTGTGCAAAATCTTCATCGACATCCAGTGAGTTAACAAATAAATCAACCACCTTGGCACTTTCTGCCTGATGTTTCTTATTCATATCTTCCACTGTCATAACGTTCAGAACCCAACCAGTCAGTTGTGTTGCTAAACGTACGTTCTGGCCATTACGTCCAATGGCTTGTGCCAAACTATCGGCTTCAACAGCGATATCCATAGAATGGTTATCTTCGTCGACTATGATAGAGGCAACATCGGCTGGCGCCATGGCATTGATCACGTATTGTGCTGGATTATCATCCCACAACACGATATCAACACGCTCGCCACCCAGTTCATTCGAAACGGCTTGTACACGCGCACCACGCATACCCACACACGCACCGATAGGATCGATACGGCGATCATTCGACTTAACGGCGATCTTAGCGCGAGCGCCTGGATCACGAGCAGCGCCCATGATTTCAATCAGTTCGTCAGCGATTTCAGGCACTTCAACACGGAAAAGCTCGATCAGCATTTCAGGCTTAGTACGGCTTAAGAATAACTGTGCACCACGAGCTTCTGGACGTACTGAGTACAATAATGCACGCACACGGTCACCAGGGCGGAAAGATTCGCGTGAAATTAAGTCTTCACGGAACAATACGCCGTCAGCGTTATTACCTAAGTCAACCACTACGCTCTCGCGAGTCGCTTTTTTGACCACACCAGTGATTAACTCACCTTCTTGATCTTGGAACTGCTCAACCACTTGCGCACGTTCAGCTTCACGTACTTTCTGTACGATCACTTGCTTAGCGGTTTGAGTGGTAATACGGTCAAACACCACTGACTCGATATCGTCTTCGATAAACTCGCCAGGCTGGATGTCCGGATTTTCGTAACGTGCCGCTTCTAACGTGATTTCACGATAAGGGTTTTCTAACGCTTCACCGTGATCATCAACTACCATCCAACGACGGAAAGTATCATAACCACCGGTTTTACGGTCGATAGCAACACGAACGTCAATATCACCTTCGTACTTTTTCTTGGTTGCTGTGGCCAGAGCAATCTCTAGCGCTTCAAAAATTTTCTCGCGTGGAACGGCCTTTTCATTTGAAACCGCCTCAGCGACTAGCAGAATCTCTTTATTCATCTCGTCTTGCCTCGTTCACCTTGAAACCATCAAAACTTAGCGATTAAGTTGCCTTTGCGGATATTATCCAATGCGACAACTAACTCTTTACCATTCACTTTCAGCGAGAGCATTTGCCCGTCGACCGCAGTGATGGCGCCTTTTAAATTACGACTGCCGTCAACCGGCATAGTCAATTGAAGCTTTACATCCTCGCCTACATAGCCCGCGTACTGCTCAGCAGTAAATAAGGGTCTATCTACGCCTGGCGAAGAAACCTCTAGGGTATATTCTGTAGAAATAGGATCTTCAACATCGAGTACAGCACTGACTTGGCGACTTGCATTGGCACAATCTTCAATATTGATACCATTCTCACCATCAATGAACACTCGCAGTGTGGAATGCTTACCCGCTTGAACATATTCAATGCCCCACAGCTGAAAGCCTAATGCTTCCACAGGTACTTTGAGCATTTCTGCCAGTCTGAATTCTAACGTTGCCAAGATTGACCCCCGAAAAAACAAAAAAGGGCTTAATAGCCCTAGTACAACGCCACATACGAAGCATGCGACAAATTTAAAAGTCCCAGATAACAAAAAACCCCGTAATCACGAGGTCATTAATTTCAAGAACCTGTAAACCATAACGAATTCAAACACTATTCGTTACTAGGAGCTGGTTGCGGGGGCCGGATTTGAACCGACGACCTTCGGGTTATGAGCCCGACGAGCTACCATGCTGCTCCACCCCGCGTCAACTGTGTGCAAGTATATTGACTATCGTCATTTCTTGCAATAACTAAGAGAGAACTTATCTCGTCTATCTTAGTTATATTTGGTGCCGAGAGCGGGACTTGAACCCGCACGACCGTTAGGTCACAGCCACCTCAAGGCTGCGCGTCTACCAATTTCGCCACCTCGGCGACACCTTTTACTAGTCAGGAATTTTCGTTTCTGACTTTTGGGTTCCTTGCTCAACAGGTTGGGTAACCTGTTCAGTGTCTGAACCTAAATCTTTCCATGAATCTTCATTTTTTGCGTGGTTTGCACTTAAGTTACCAATAAGCAGACTTAAAGTGAAAAACGCAATGGCAAGAATCGCCGTACTGCGTGTCAGGAAATTACCTGAACCGCTTGAACCAAAAAGAGTACCTGATGCACCGGCGCCAAAAGAGGCCCCCATGTCAGCTCCCTTACCTTGCTGAATTAATACTAAGCCGATTAGACCTAATGCAACCAACAAGTAAATAACTACTAGAACTTCATACATATTATGCGCTCATCGCTATGGTACACAGACTTAAAAACTCGCTAGAGTTTAAGCTAGCACCGCCAATCAGTCCACCATCAACATCAGGTTGGGCAAATAAATCTGCAGCATTACTCGGTGTCACACTACCACCGTAGAGAATCCTGATATTTTCTCCGATAAACGGAGACACTTCAGAGAGGCGTTTGCGAATAAACGCATGAACTTCTTGTGCCTGCTCTGGTGTAGCACTTTTACCTGTTCCTACAGCCCAAAGCGGCTCGTAGGCGATAATAGCGTTATCAAAAGCCATAGTGCCATTTTTCTGGATCACTATATCCAACTCTTCAGCAATCACCTCAAAGGTGCGTCTTGCTTCACGTGCTGGACCTGACTCACCCACACATAAAATTGGAGTTAAGCCATGCTTTTGTGCAGCGGCGAATTTCTCCGCTACGATATTACTCGTCTCTCCGTACATACGGCGACGTTCTGAATGCCCGATAATTACATATCGACATCCTGAATCTTTGAGCATCTGACCTGAAACTTCTCCGGTATAAGCGCCAAAGTCATGTTGACTTAGGTTTTGTGCGCCCATCCTAACAAGTGAACCGTCTAACGCTTCCTTGTTTGCTTCTAGCAGTTGCCTAACGCTCTCTAGATAGATAGAAGGCGGGCATAAAACCACTTCAGCTGAATCATTTTGGAGCTTAGAGGCAAATTTTTTGAACAACTCTTGGGCTAATGCCGCACTGCCGTTCATCTTCCAATTGCCAGCTACCATAGGACGTCTGAGTGCCATCACTGTCTCCTCTGAAAGCGGCGTGAATAATAGCGAACCACTTATTAAGTTACAATAGCTAAATTCGAATTTTTTCAGATATCAGGTTGGAATGCTTATTTTTTACACGCCAAAGCTGTTTTCTGTTCATTTGTGCAGCTAACACCTTAATTTTAAATTGGTATCAGCCGCACTCATTACAAAATTAGCAAATATTAGCTTGCCGATTTTACCGCATCCGCAATCAAATTTGCGTGCGCCAATACTGCACTATGATCGTCACCTTCAACCATGACACGGATCAAAGGTTCAGTACCTGACTTACGTAATAATACTCGGCCACGCACGCCCAGTTGAGATTCAACCTGTGCCTGCGCCGCTTTAACTTTATCTGACTTAAGAGGGTCGTGCTCGCCTTCAAAGCGCACATTGACTAACACCTGCGGCAACATTTCCATCGCAGAAGTCAGTTCTTCTAGCGTAGCATTCTGACGACGCATGGCCGCTAACACTAAAATCCCCGCAACTATGCCATCACCAGTTGTGCCGTGATCAAGATTGAGGATATGCCCTGAATTTTCACCGCCGATGCGCCAATCGAGTTCTTTAAGTAGTTCCATCACATAACGGTCGCCCACTTTCGAACGCGCAAAGGGGATGTCTAATGCTTGCAAGGCGAGATCAAGCCCAAGGTTTGACATTAACGTACCAACTACACCACCGCGTAATACGCCACGGGATTTCGCATCACAGGCCAGAATATATAAAATTTGATCGCCGTCGATCACTTCGCCTTTGCTGTTGACCATCATAATACGGTCACCGTCACCGTCGAGTGCAATACCTAAATCGGCACTTTCGACTAGAACGGTTTCACAAATTTTGCCCATGGACGTCGCGCCCACTTTATCATTGATGTTCATCCCGTTGGGTTTATCACCAATGGCAATCACCTCGGCGCCTAACTCACGAAACACAGCTGGCGCTATGTGATAAGTTGCGCCATGGGCACAATCAACCACAATTTTTAGCCCAGTTAACGTGTGTTCTGCAGGAAAATTACCTTTGCAATACTCAATATAACGGCCACGGGCATCTTCAATACGCGATACCTTCCCCAATAGATGCGACTCAACACAAACGAGGGGCTTTTCAAGCTCTGCTTCAATTTCTAACTCTAGGTTATCGTCTAACTTACTGCCGTCGGTGGAAAAAAACTTAATACCGTTATCGTAATACGGATTGTGTGACGCGCTGATCACCACCCCAGCTTCGGCGCGAAACGTACGCGTCAAATAGGCTACAGCTGGCGTTGGCATAGGTCCCATTAACATCACATTAAGGCCTGCAGCAGAGAGGCCAGCTTCTAATGCTGACTCAAACATATAGCCCGAAATACGGGTATCTTTCCCTATAATAACCTTTTTGGTACCACTGCGGGATAACACGCGCCCCGCCGCCCAACCTAACTTAAGCGCAAGCTCAGGCGTCATTTGACCTGAACCGACTTTTCCCCGAATACCGTCAGTTCCAAAAAATTTACGTTCTTTCATATCGCTCCACAAACTCAAATGTGTCCCAATGATTTGGGATCAGAATATTAATTAAATGCTTAACGAGAGCATAACGATGCTTAAAAATACGCTTGTGTCGCTTGTAACACCTTGAGCATATCCACAGTTTCAGTAACATCATGCACACGAATGATATGAGCGCCCTTTTGGGCCGCTATCATAGCGCCAGCAAGGCTCCCAGCAAGACGTTCTGAGGTCGGTTTTGCTAAGAGGTTTCCTATCATGCTCTTACGAGACAATCCTATCAATATCGGTAAATCAAACTGAGCAAAACAGTCGAGCTTCGCCAGTAATTCATAGTTATGCTCTAAGCTTTTACCAAAACCAAATCCCGGATCGAGTATTAATAATTCACGGGGGATCCCTGCTCGCAAGCAAGCTTCAATCCGCTCAGTTAAAAAGGCAGAAACTTCTTCAATAACATTATGGTAAGTCGGTGCAAATTGCATGCTTTTGGGTTCACCTTGCATATGCATTAAGCATATGGGGACTTGCAACTCTGCAGCAGCTTCAAGCGCACCGGGTTCCATCAGGGCGCGCACATCGTTAATCAAATGTGCGCCCGCAGCAACAGCTTGACGCATGACTTCAGGTTTACTGGTATCGACCGAAATCCACACATCATGGTGCGCCGCAACATATTTCACCAACGGGATCACCCGCGCAAGTTCATCGGCTAAGCTCACCTCGGCGGCGCCAGGTCTTGTCGACTCTCCGCCAATGTCTATCATTCCAGCGCCTTGAGCCACCATGTCATCGGCATGCTCACAAGCAAGCTCATAGGAAGAATATTGACCACCGTCGGAAAAAGAATCGGGAGTGACATTAAGTATACCCATCACAATGGGCGAAGATAACGCGAGGCGTTTAGTGCCAGCAATCAGTTCAAACACGCATTTACTCCTGTAATACGAACACTTACGATTTTACTCACTGGCATAACTTGCGTCATTAATTTCAAGCCTTCATTTTCTATCCGAAAAGACCAATGTCAGAAGATAAATATCAATGGTGGCAGAGAGTATCAATGACAGCGCAGTCAAATTGCTAACAAGGTAAAACAAGAAAACCCCTTTACGGGGTTTTCTTTAGTTTCACAACACATTACTTAGCTGGAGATTCATCAGGATCTTTCAGT
Source organism: Shewanella sp. SM71 (assembly GCF_025653905.1). Taxonomy (NCBI): domain Bacteria; kingdom Pseudomonadati; phylum Pseudomonadota; class Gammaproteobacteria; order Alteromonadales; family Shewanellaceae; genus Shewanella; species Shewanella sp. SM71. The sequence goes on along the minus strand of NZ_JAKKRW010000022.1, from coordinate 57,904 downwards.
TCTGGCTCAGCAGGGGCAGTCACACTGTCTTCAGCTTTCGCTGCTGGTTCACCATGACCATTGCCTTTATCGTTAGAACCACTGTCATCCACTTGCCAATCAGCAGGCTGACGCACTTCACGACGTTTCATTAAATCGTCAATTTGAAGTGAATCAATGGTTTCATACTTCATTAAAGCTTCTTTCATTGAGTGCAGAATATCGAGGTTATCCGTCAATATCTGTCTCGCTCTAGCGTAGTTTTTGTCGATAAAGACTTTTACTTCAGCATCGATAATAGTTGCAGTTTCATCGGACATCGCTTTGGCTTTACCCATGCTGCGACCTAAGAAGACTTCACCATCTTCTTCTGCATACAGCAATGGACCTAACTTGTCCGAGAAGCCCCACTGAGTCACCATGTTACGCGCAATAGATGTCGCATATTTGATGTCCTGTGATGCGCCAGTCGACACTTTCTCAGTACCGTAGATAAGCTCTTCTGCTAAACGACCACCGTAGGCGACCGAAATTTGGCTTTCTAACTTACGACGGCTCTGGCTCACTGAGTCAGCTTCAGGTAAGAAGAAAGTCACACCTAAGGCACGGCCGCGAGGAATGATAGTCACCTTGTGCACAGGATCGTGCTCTGGTACTAAACAACCCACAATCGCATGGCCTGCTTCATGGTAAGCGGTCATTTCTTTTTCGGCTTCAGACATCACCATAGAACGGCGCTCAGCACCCATCATGATTTTATCTTTTGCACGCTCAAATTCTTCCATGCCTACAACTCGGCGATTTCCGCGAGCCGCAAACAGGGCAGCTTCGTTCACTAAGTTAGCTAAATCAGCACCCGAGAAACCTGGCGTACCACGGGCAATCACGCTTGCTTTCACATCTTCAGAAAGCGGTACTTTACGCATATGCACTTTCAAAATCTGCTCACGACCGCGCACGTCTGGTAAACCAACGACCACTTGACGGTCAAAACGACCCGGACGTAATAACGCAGAATCGAGTACGTCTGGACGGTTAGTTGCCGCGATAACGATAACGCCTTCATTACCTTCGAAGCCGTCCATCTCAACCAGCATTTGGTTCAGTGTTTGCTCACGTTCATCATGACCACCACCTAAACCTGCGCCGCGTTGACGACCGACCGCATCGATTTCATCGATGAAGATAATACAAGGTGCAGATTTTTTCGCTTGTTCGAACATGTCACGCACACGGGATGCACCAACACCAACGAACATTTCAACGAAATCAGAACCTGAAATAGTGAAGAAAGGTACTTTAGATTCACCCGCAATGGCTTTCGCCAGCAAGGTTTTACCTGTACCTGGAGGACCCACCATCAGTACGCCCGTTGGAATTCGGCCGCCCAATTTTTGGAATTTAGTTGGATCACGCAGGTAATCAACCAGCTCTTTCACTTCTTCTTTTGCTTCATCACAACCGGCAACATCGGCAAAAGTAGTTTTAATCTGATCTTCGCTCATCAGCTTGGCTTTGCTCTTACCAAAGGACATAGCGCCTTTGCCACCGCCGCCTTGCATCTGGCGCATGAAGAAAATCCATACCCCGATAAGCAATAACATCGGGAACCAAGAGATGAAGATTTGGGTAAGGAACCCTGACTCTTCGGCTTCTTGGCCCTTCATAGTGATGCCTTTACGATCAAGATCATTAATTAAATCTTGGTCATATAACGGCATGATAGTAGTGAATTTTTCACCAGTTCGTTTAGCACCTTCAATAGTACGTTGGTCGCTCTTAACTTCAACAGTTGCGACCTGTCCATCACGGACATTATCTAAGAAGGTAGAATAATCCATCTTCTGCGATGACGAAGAAGAGGGGGAGTAACCCTGAAACACTGACATCAGCACAACGGCGATGACAACCCAGAGTATTAGATTTTTTGCCATGTCACTCAAATTACTAGACCTCATTAAGTCTTGCGATTATTAACGCTAGGTTACTACAACTTGTACCCAGTCGCCACAAGATAGACTTCGCGGGAACGAGCCCGTGAAGAGTCTGGTTTACGTGTTTTAACGACTTTAAACACTGTTTTTACCGCTTTCATGTATTCGTCAAAGCCCTCCCCCTGAAAGACTTTTACCGCAAAACAGCCATTAGGAGCCAATACTTGATGGCACATATCTAACGCCAATTCCACTAAATACATGGCACGGGGCTGATCAACACTATCTGAACCACTCATGTTGGGTGCCATATCAGACAACACAACGTCAACTTTAGCATCACCGACGCGAGTAAGTAATGCTTGAAGGACTTTATCTTCACGAAAATCCCCTTGCAAAAAATCGACGCCGACGATGGGATCCATAGGCAAAATGTCACAGGCGATGACTTTACCTCTATCTCCCGCTAATTTAACTGCCACTTGAGACCAACCTCCCGGAGCGGCACCGAGATCAACCACAGTCATGCCTGGGCGGATCAGTTGATCCTTTTGCTGGATCTCCTCAAGCTTAAACGCAGCGCGAGATCGCAAGCCCATTTTTTGGGCGAGTTTGACATAGTGATCATCAAAGTGTTCTAGCATCCAGCGATTAGAACTGGCCGTACGTTTTATACCTGACATTTAAAATCCGCAACAATTGAGAGTTACACAAAGGCTATATAAGGGTAGAATAGCCGTTTTTCAACAGTAACTCAGCAAAAGTTGGTAGAAATGAACTTAACAACCAAACAAAAACAGCATTTAAAAGGTCTAGCGCATCCGCTAAAGCCAGTGGTGCTGCTTGGTGCCAATGGATTGACTGAAGGTGTACTCGCTGAAATTGAAAGCGCACTCGCTTATCATGAACTGATTAAAGTGAAAGTAGCCTCTGCCGACAGAGAGCTAAAAAATGCCATCGTTGATGCCATAGTACGTGAAACTCAATCCGCAAAAGTGCAACTTATTGGTCATATTCTGGTGATTTATCGTCAATCACCAGAAATGAAAATTGCTTTGCCAAAGGCAAAGTAATTTTTCTTGATTTTATCGTGTTAACAAAAAGGCCATTCAATCGAGTGGCCTTTTTGTTTTCGCTGTTAATTTAAGCGATTAGCATAGCCCTAAGGTGTTTCAGAAATCACTTGTTCCTTATAATGCTCAGGCGTTAAGCCTAATAGCTCAGGCAATGAGGTACCAACTGAAATCGAAGAGAATGTGCCAGTTAATATACCGATAAACATTGCAATCGAAAATCCTTCCAGCGGTCCACCGCCCATGATCCACAACGCACCGACCGTCATTAAGGTTGTCCCTGATGTCACCATAGTGCGAGAAAACGTCGCCACAATTGCTTGGTTGTTAATGTCTTGAATCGCAAGCTTTGGCTTAGCAATCAATAATTCACGAATACGGTCAGCGATAATAATCGAATCATTTAAGGAATAACCTAAAATCGCCAGTACAGCCGCAAGTATCGTTAAATTAAACTCCATCTGAGTCAAGGCGAAAAATGCCAGCACGAACACTACGTCATGCACTAAAGCGAATAGGGCACCCGATGCGAGTCGCCATTCGAAGCGGTAACTTAAATAACCTAATATCGCCAGCATAGCGACTAACAGCGCCAAACCGCCCTGCTCTGCCAATTCTTGACCAATCTGCGGCCCGACAACACTGCTGTTAAGCACTTGCACTTCAGAGTTAAGCGGCGCTAATACCTGCTGAATATCGATATTACCTTGCTCTGTATCGGCACTCTTTATATCGGAATAGCGCAACACCCAACGTCCCGGCTCACTGGCGGAAACTACACTCACTTCTTGCTGATAAGCAGCGTTGAGTAAAGGTTGCAATTCACTGCTGGTAATTTTTCTATCGATCTGCACTTCGGTGACGACACCGCCAGTAAAATCTAAGCCCCAGTTAAAACCTTTCACGCCGATGATGGTTAATGACACTAGCATCAACAAAATAGAGATAGCACTCGAAACATAACGCCATTTAGTTAGATTGATATTTTTCATGGTTATACCCTCACATGACGGCTAGCATCACGTCCATAAACTAAGTTGATCAAGGCCCTTGAAGCAAAGATACCGGTAAACATGCTGGTCAATAGACCTAGACCTAAGGTCAAGGCAAAACCTTGGATTGGACCATTACCTATGGAGTAAAGCACCACTGCAGTGATCATAGTGGTGAAGTTGGCGTCAAAAATAGTAGAAAACGCGCTATCAAACCCAGTATCAATTGCCAGCGCAAAACTGCGACCTTCCTTTAACTTGTCTTTTATTCGCTCGAAAATCAGCACGTTGGTATCGACAGCCATACCGACTGTTAACACCAAGCCCGCAATCCCAGGTAAGGTCAACACAGCGCCAGGGATAAGTGCCAGTAAACCAAACAGGATCACCATATTGGAGATCAGCGCTATATTCGCCACCCAACCGAGACGGCGATACCAAAGCGCCATAAACAGCAAGGTAATCCCCATCCCTAAACCAAGGGCAGCAAAACCGTTTTCAATGTTTTCAGCACCCAGCGTCGGGCCAATAGTGCGCTCTTCAACAATAGTCACTGGCGCCGTCATAGAGCCCGCTCGCAGTAACAGAGCTAATTGTTGTGCTTCTTGATAGGAACCTGCACCCGTAATGCGAAAACGATCTCCAAGTTGGGATTGAATCGTCGCAACACTGATAATCTCTTGTGTTTGCTTTGCCTTGCCTTGCTCATCACGGCTGTATTCGCTGTAAGACGTCGCCATAGGTTTGCCGATATTGGTACGGGAAAACTCAGACATTTTCTGCCCGCCCACACGGTCAAGGTTAATGTTCACCTCCGCCATGCCCATCTCGCCTAAACTCGCCCTCGCATCGACAATATGATCGCCACCCAGCACTGGTGTGCGGCTCACATAAATAGGCTTACCAGACTTGTCATTGAGCACCATAGCATTAACGGAGCCAGACTCTTTAACCTCGAAAAAGGCCAGACTCGCCGTAGCACCGATAACGTTTTTAGCGGCTGCAGGATCTTGTACTCCAGGCAATTCAATCCGAATTCGATGCTCCCCTTGACGCTGCACTAAAGCTTCAGTGATACCGAGTTCTTCAATACGGCTGCGCATCACTTGTAAGTTTTGCTGCACTGTCAAATTACGCAGTTTCGTTTGCTCTTCTTGGCTCAACTTAATCAGTAAACCCGCGCCATCTGCATTGGATAGCTGCCAATTAGGATAGGACTCTTTCATCATTTGACGCACAGCAGCACGGGCGTCATTATCCGGCAACGTCATGTTTAACTGATGACTTTGGTCCAAATGCACGCTAGCACCACGAATTTTCTGCTCACGGATGAATTGACGTAGCGAATCAACAAGCGTCTCGGCCTGAGTTTGATAAACAGGATCAATATCAACATCGAGTAAGAACTGTACGCCACCGCGTAAGTCGAGCCCGAGTTTAATCGGCTGAAAGCCTAAGTTTTGTAACCAACTTGGCGCCGCACTGGCAAGGGATAAAGTCAATTCTTTTGGCTCTGCGACCATAGAAGAGACTAAAGTTTTGACTAAGGTTTGTTGGTTATCCGCATCGAGGACAATTAAGGTTTCACCATTTTTTTGGTCGATACGTTTTACCGTCACGCCTTCAGCTTGTAGCTTATATCGAAGGGCAATAGGTGTGAGCGTTAACCCCGCCTTCGCGCCCACCTGCACCGCCGCATCCTCACCGTAAAATGTCGGCAAGGCACTGAATAGCATCACTATAATAGTGACGATAAGCACTAAGTATTTCCAAGCTGAATATTGATTTAGCAGCCGTTGATTGGGTTTTCTTTCCATGGGATTAACTCGCTATTTAACACTCAGCATTTGAATCAAATCGCTAAGCGAACATATTGATATCAGTCCGAAACACGTAATTGAGTACCAGCGGCTAAGCTCGTAAGGCTCAAATCATCACTGCTTACTTAAGCAGCTATAAAAAGTTTCGGTGAGTACAAAAAGGCAACAGCATGAAAAATCGATAAGAGTAGGCTCCTATCAACATCATGCCTAAATAGGCGAGTTAAGCGGCTTGTTGGCTAAATCGATATTGAAGATTTGAGACTTTCCAACCCGAAATTCGGGCGGGGGAAGAAACAGCAGAAAGCGTCCAATCTGATGTGATATCAAGATCGGTGGGTTCAACGACATTGGATGTCGGTTCGGCAGTAAAGTCTACAGCGAGTACATATACTGGCTTGACCTCACGCACATCGTGCTGGGCAAGACTGATAAATCGCGGCGAATTTATCGGGGCAAAATCTAAGTCATCAGAATGACTTACATAGTCAGAGCTCGGACAAGGTGCTGGCTGTGATTCTGAGTCTGAACTGACTAGATCGATATCATGGCTATTCGGTGAGCCGCAGCTTTCAACGGTTTGCGCATCAGACTGTGCATTAGATTGGGCATTGAGCTGCGCATTGTCTTGGGCGATAACATCGGCATCGGGCAAGCTTTGAGGCTCAGCGCTTCGCTTTGTATGGGGAGTCGAGCTATCAAGACTCACAGTATGCATCTGAGCATAATGGCGAGTTGCATCACTGCGCTGTACTGAGGGTTTTGGCGCATAGCTAGCCGAGTGCGCAATCAACATGATCGCCACGCAAACTAACATCAATCCTGTACGCCAATGTTTGACCAAAGCGTGCCCTCTTATAAAACGTTATCAAACTAAAGATGAACCTATTCACTGTTCGCTTTTGATGCTTAACTGTGGGTCCATAAAGTGAAACTCGCGCAAAAAAACAACATACACATTTCGCCAATGTTGATTTTGCTAGGATGGCAGCTTAGGTAAAAACCTACAAAGAGACAAATTAAACTTTGTCCATCTTACCCCGAATTCAACGCTGAAGCGCGATCGATATCCTTGGCTAAAGCCCTAAACTCAAGCCGTAAACAAACTTAATTCGCGGATAACAAAAAACCGCCCTAGGACGGTTTTAGCGATATCGCATGAGTCACGCTCACAACACTATAAGCAAAGTATTATAAGCAGATTATAAATACTGTACTGAGATGATTTCGTAATCTGTCATACCACCTGGCGTAGTAATAGACACTTCATCACCTTCATTTTTGCCGACTAAACCGCGGGCTATTGGTGAATTCACTGAAATCAGGTTTTCTTTAATATTCGCTTCGTCATCGCCGACTATGCGATAAGTCACTTCAACATCGGTATCGAGATTTAAAATAGTCACAGTGGCGCCAAAAATGATACGACCGTTATTCACCATCTTAGTGACGTCGATAATTTGCGCGTTAGATAACTTACCCTCAATATCACGGATACGTGCTTCACAAATACCTTGTTCCTCACGAGCCGCATGGTATTCCGCGTTTTCTTTCAAGTCGCCTAACTCTCTCGCTGAAGCAATTGCTTCAGTGATTTTAGGGCGACGGTCAAACTTGAGAATATCTAACTCTTTACGCAGCTGCTCTGCACCGACAACTGTCATAGGAACCTTAGTCATAACTTCTTTCGTCTCCTTTAAAACAAAAGCAACCCGTGCCAACGCTAAGGTCAACACAGTCAAATGAGGGTGGAATTGCGCTATTCTAATCGTTATGCGCTTTTGATGCACCAAGAACAATGCATTGACGCAGCTTACCCAACCTTAAGCAGAGTTACCAGTAATCAAATTCAAATCTGTATACCTAAGGAAATTTCGCACAAGTTTTAGCTCGAAATGGGAACAAAAATGCCCACTCGCCATTTAGACCGTGGGCATTAAGACTCAAAGCAAAAACCTCAAATAGAGGTTAACTCATTTATTCAAGCCCAGCCTCAAAGGTCAAAAAGATTTCACTAACCGTTTTATCAGCAAGGGATTTATCTGCATTAGGGCGCTCAATTGCCGCATGTAAGAGATAACGTCCTGCTGAAGGTAAGATCATTGAAACTTTACCGTCTTTATCTGAGGTAAATTCGATTTCCTCTGGTTTGTTACGATATAAGCTACCGTCTTTCATAATGGCGACTTTAACGCCTTCAACGGGCTTACCATCGAAAACAAATTGCAGGGTAGCAGCTTCGTTCTCAACAATATCTGCAGGATGAGTCACAGGCACTAGTTCTAAATATTCCCCCTTAGGCTTTAACACTTCCTCAGTTGGCTTATTACGTGTGACATAGGTTTCAACCCGCGACACATTTAAAGAACTTTCAAGTTCATAGGCTCCCTTTGGCATAGCAGCAGTTGTGGCTTTTTTATCCATACGGCTGCGTACAACCCCTTCTTTTCCTTTAACTTTATACTGAGAAAAATAACGAGGTGAAACTTCTTTTTCAAACTTATAAGTGCCATCTTGCATCAGTTGTACATCAAACACCGACTTACGTCCGCCCGTGTAACTTGAGCTTGGAGACGTTGGTTTTCCATTTGGCTGTAGCACACGCACATCACTGGCACTAAAAGGTTTATCCATCATAAACACTTGATTGCTGGCAGACACATCTGAGGTAATCCACACAATTTCTTCACTTTCAGCCGAAACGTTGAAGTGGCTAGGTAAAATCCATCTGTCGTGGCTACTTGCCAATGGGCTAATACAAAGTGTGCCAAGTAATGTAATAAGACGTAATTTCATGCCTTTTCCTTAAGTTTAACGATTAATATACGGGCTAAATATTTAATGGATTGACTCAACGAGCCATGCCGCTTAAGCGTATGTCGATAACGCCAGTTTCTGTCGTGGCGGGCAACTGCACAGAGAAATCTCCTGCAGCTAAATCGATATTTTGTCGTACAAGATCGCGACCACCGTGTTCACGCACCACTTCAATAAATACAGTGTAAGTGGCAGGTTCAAGCACTTTTCCCGCCTCATCTTTTAAATCCCAATCGATTTTGTAATGACCCGCGGGACGTGTCGCAGATGCAATACCGTCAACAAAGCTCATATCTTCGCGTCCGGCTTTACGCCACCAACGACGGATATCTTTCAACCATTTATGGCCTTCATCCCATACCCAAAGGCTTAAGGTTTTAACCGTTTGCCCCTTGGCATCCTCAACCCATACGGCCACATAAGGTCTGTGATATTGCCCTTCGGTAATTTCAGGCAAGGTTAAATCGACTGTCATTTTAGGCGTCGCAAACGCCACAGAACTGACAAACAAAGCACTCACCGCAATGGTACGAATAAGATGACGCATACTCGGCCTACACTCCTTATGGAACAAAATAAACATACACAAGCCCGCAACTACTGCTGACGAGTACCATGTATAACAATGACTTTTTGAGGCGCTTGGTTTGAGGCAGCAACAAATAAGCCCCAGTGAGCGAAAATAAAATGATAAGCACAGCGCTGAGATCGAGTATCCAAGCCCAAGCTGTGCCTGTGTTACGGCCCTTATGCAAATCATTCACTACGGCAACGACACCGTAATCTAAGGTTTCGACATAGGCTTGGCCGTCGAGCAAGTCCAATGTCAGACTCCGATAAGTACCAGGTCCTTTGCTGACTAAACTAATTTCATCTTCATCGATATCGGCACTCGCCATATCCATAGCCCATTCACTTTTCAACCAATGACCCGCAGCCAGACGCCATTGTGAGTCTTGGGCATTAACGGGTAACAAATAGGCCGGGATTGGCACTTGTTCCCGCTTAGGTTCCTGATCAGCTTGAGAAAACCAATTAGGATGATTTAACGTTATACCTGTCACCGCAAAAAACAGCATCAGCAACAATAAAGCCATAGACACATAAACATGAATAATGCGGGCAAAGGACAAAGACGACTTACTGACTCTTAATTTCAATGATGCACTCTCAAAAACAAACCGAAGAGAAATACCTCCAGAGTCTGCTTTCCCTATGCAGCTAAAGATAGAAATGAGCTGCATTAAACTAATTTAATGCGCCGAGATTAAATGAGATCGATTATCAAACAGAACAAAGTTTACAAACTTTACATATTCAATACTGAAAAAGAAGTTAAAAAGTAAGAGGAAAAATAAGTGCTAAAAATAAAGCACTTAGGGGTAAATCTGTTTTTAGCACTCAAAAACCATTACCTTCGATTAAATTAGCAGCAAATAATTTATTGTATCACCTGTAAATACCTTTCAAATTCAAAAGGATAAAATCCAACATTTGGGCTAATTTTTTTGCTTAAAATTTACTTTGCCACCCTCTCGTTTACCTTATGCCAATCAGCTACAATCCGCCGCCGGCGACTTGCTGGTACTTCCAAGGAAATATCATCTTGAGTACATCTCTGCTCAAAAAAATGCGCTGCCTGCATATTGTGTGGCTCGCATTAATGCTCAACGCCTGTGTTGCACCACTATTATTAATGTCACCTCAAGGCCAGCTCATGTGGGCCCTGCTTAAACCCCTTGTAGGTTTAGATCCGAACGATGTCGGATTATTCGAACAACCGCTCATCAAAAACCGTATGCAGGAATTGCTGGGTAAAAATTACGATACCACCCTGTCCCTGCTCAAAACGGCCGACAAGATCCAACAGGAAGGTCCACTCATCTACTTAGTGTCGACTTACACCCCTGTCCCCGAAATGGCCGAAAAAGCGGGTCTAGTTTGGAACTCAGACACCAACCAAATGGCAGTCATGCTAATGAAAGGCGGCGCGCCCTCAGTGTTCTCTGAGCAATTCAGTAATCAGGCAGAAAAACGGGTCCCAAGTTGGCCGAAGGAATTAGCCGACTATACCGATCCACAGAAGTTACAACAAAAAGCCTTAGAAGCGGGCGCAAATCAAGTACAGCAACAATTAGCAATACCTGATGCTGTCAAAGCCGTTGCAACAGGTGATGTTAAAGCGGCCCAAGGTGCCGTTATTGATAGTGCAGTCACAGAGAATACAGTCATTAAGAATGCTGCAATGCCAATCAATATCACTGAAGCAGCTGCAAAAGTCGCCGTTCCAGCGGCTCCTGCAGCTCCAGCAGAAATAAAATCGCCACCCGTTGCTCCTGAAGTCAAAAAGCAATAAAACGGATCACCACAGTGCCAGCTCAAATGGCACTGTGGATTAACTTTGAAAATAGCTGAATTGCCACAACCAACGGGAATTATAGAGACAAGGGAAAGGCTGGACGGGCTAATTGAAGGGAAACTGAAAGCAAAATAACGCTAAGCTGAAAATAGTTAAAATTTAAAAAGCAAAAAGCCTGTCTTCGGACAGGCTTTTTAACTTTTTGGCTGGGGTACAAGGATTCGAACCTTGGGATGCCGAGATCAAAACCCGGTGCCTTACCACTTGGCGATACCCCAATAAACTGTGTTTAATCTTCTATCGAAGATTGCATTTTGATGGTACGGGAAGAGAGACTTGAACTCTCACACCTCGCGGCACCAGAACCTAAATCTGGCGTGTCTACCAATTTCACCATTCCCGCATCAAAATGTACCAAAATTGTCTATTCAACATTTTTGGATTTTTCTCTGATAAATCACTTTAACAGAGTTAAATATGGTAGCAATGGCGGGACTTGAACCTGCGACCCCAGCATTATGAGTGCTGTGCTCTAACCAGCTGAGCTACATTGCCAATGGCTGGGGTACAAGGATTCGAACCTTGGAATGCCGAGATCAAAACCCGGTGCCTTACCACTTGGCGATACCCCAATCAACTTGGAAACTGAGAAAAAATGGCTGGGGTACAAGGATTCGAACCTTGGAATGCCGAGATCAAAACCCGGTGCCTTACCACTTGGCGATACCCCAACTAACTCTGTTTCAAACATCCGCTATCGCCGATGTTTCTAAATTCATATATCTAAAAAATGGTACGGGAAGAGAGACTTGAACTCTCACACCTTGCGGCACCAGAACCTAAATCTGGCGTGTCTACCAATTTCACCATTCCCGCACAGCTTCATGTTTACATCGTGAATAGATGCTAGCAATCAATGCTAGAGTAAAATCGTGATTCATTTTATATAAGAAATTTATCTTAAATAAAATGGTAGCAATGGCGGGACTTGAACCTGCGACCCCAGCATTATGAGTGCTGTGCTCTAACCAGCTGAGCTACATTGCCACATCGATATTACACGCCCCTCTCAGCGAGGAACGGGGCGTATTATGCTTATTCGAGGTATCTAGGTCAACAGCTTTTTTTCGCTATTTCCCTTAGGTTAAGCTGTTCGGCTATTACTTCACCAAACTGAGCAACAGATGTGCTAAATAACACCTTGTTGCTCATACTTAGCTTAATTTATCGAGACTTACAGCGTGAATAAGCTTTGTTATACGTTAAACAGGAAATGCATCACATCGCCATCTTTAACAATATAGGTTTTACCTTCCACGCGTAACTTACCGGCTTCTTTCGCGCCAGCTTCACCTTTGTGGGCAATGAAGTCGTCAAATGCCATCACTTGGGCACGGATAAAACCACGTTCAAAATCGGTATGGATAACACCCGCCGCTTGCGGAGCACTCGCACCCACTGGCACAGTCCAAGCACGCACTTCTTTCACGCCTGCGGTGAAATAGGTTTGCAGATTCAGTAATTCATAACCTGCGCGGATCACACGATCTAAACCTGGTTCTTCGATACCCAGATCCGCCATAAACTCATCGCGCTCCTCGATTTCCATCTCGGCCAGTTCAGATTCAATCGCCGCACATACGGCAACAACGATAGCGTTTTCTGTCGCAGCAATGGCGCGAACGGCATCTAAGTGCGGGTTATTTTCAAAACCATCTTCCGCAACGTTAGCAATATACATGGTCGGTTTTAAGGTTAAGAAGTTCAGGTAAGCCACCGCTTCCAGTTCTTCTTTCGATAAATCCATTGAACGCAACATTTTAGCTTCGTCTAAAATGGGGCGCATTTTTTCTAATACTTCCACTTCAAACTTAGCGTCTTTATCGCCACCTTTAGCACGTTTCTGCTGACGCTGAACCGCACGCTCTAAACTGTCTAAGTCAGCTAACGCTAATTCAGTGTTGATGACTTCAATATCGCCAGCTGGATCAACCTTGTTAGCAACGTGAACAATGTTGTCATCATCAAAACAACGTACGACATGACCAATCGCATCGGTTTCACGGATGTTAGCGAGGAACTTGTTACCTAAGCCTTCACCTTTAGATGCGCCAGCCACAAGACCCGCGATATCCACGAATTCCATGGTGGTAGGTAACACACGTTGTGGATTCACTATCGCAGCTAACGCATCCAGACGTGGATCCGGCACAGGTACAACACCTGTGTTAGGTTCAATGGTACAAAACGGGAAGTTAGCCGCTTCGATGCCAGCCTTAGTTAACGCATTAAAAAGCGTTGATTTACCTACGTTAGGAAGACCAACAATGCCGCATTTAAAACCCATATGCTTACCTTTCTCTCGATTATTGGCTGACAAGTCACACTCATCAGCGAGGTTTAGTCGTCCTGCCCTATGGCAGCACATTACTGAATAATTAAATCACTTAACACTTGAGTCTCGCCAAAGGCAAAACCTACTCCGCTTTAAAGGAGTGTAATCTGTTCATGGCTTTCACCATGTCTTGTTTAAACAAAATTTCGGTAGAACGCACGGCTTCATCTATCGCCGCCTCGATAAGTTCTTGCTCTTTAGCAGGTGCTTTTCCCAGTACGTAACCACTCACTTGATTTTTATCACCGGGATGACCGATACCTAAGCGTAAACGGTAGAAGTTTTTATCGTTAGCCAGTTTAGCAATAATATCTTTCAGACCATTGTGGCCGCCATGACCGCCACCGAGCTTAAACTTAGCCACACCGGGCGGCAGATCGAGTTCATCGTGAGCGACCAGAATCTCTTCCGGCGTGATACGAAAAAAATTCGCCAAAGCGCCAACCGCTTTACCGCTTAAATTCATATAAGTCGTCGGGATCAATAAGCGGACATCTTTACCGTGCAATACTGCTCTGGCAGTCAAGCCAAAATACTTACTGTCGGCCACTAAAGTCACGCCGCAAATTCTCGCTAACTCAAGTACGTACCAAGCCCCCGCATTATGGCGAGTGTGTGCATATTCAGCACCTGGATTAGCCAGACCAACTATTAATTTTATTTCGCTCATGACACTCAATATCGTTATTTCGTCGATGACAGCCGCGCAAAGTGCCGACTGAACTGACCATACCAGCTAAAAACGCGGCATTTTAGCACTCAAACCCCAAGTCAACAAATACCACGTCATCGCACAGGAGCAGAACACAAGGTCAGAACACAGAACAACTCAGCGTTAATTAAGCCCCATAGCATATTTAAGGACAGTCTTTTTGAGCGGGGAATTGATGTTTGCCAACTTTAACGCGCCATTACGCAGCAGCTTTAGCGGCAGAATATCGTTGCTAAAACCGGCGTAAAACAAATCCATCGCCGTCATCATCAATTGATTATCGCGATAACGCTTGCGCTGATATTGGGCAAGCACCTCATTCGACCACCAGATATTATCTTGAGCTAATGCATCCTTGATGACCGCCAAAAACGCTTCGACATCCTTAAACCCAAGGTTCACCCCTTGGCCTGCGAGGGGATTAATGGTGTGAGCGGCATCGCCTAAAATCACCACATTATGACTATAGTAGCGCTGGGCATGGCGACGAGTGAGGCCAAAACTGCCTTTATTCTCAACGGTAAAATCAGCGTCCAAACGCGCTGGAAAATGCACTCTTATCTGATCTGCAAGCTGTTTATTATTAAGCTGCATTAACTGCTTAATTCGATTGGCATCGTCGTACCACACCAGCGAAGCGTTATTGCCTGGTAAAGGTAATAATGAACGCGGTCCTTTGGGCGTAAACTGCTGCCAAGTCACATCCTGTTGCCCCTGTGCGGTGTTGATATTAATCAACATGGCCGATTGAGCGTAATCCCAACCCGAAATGCCAATTCCCGCCCATTGACGTACCTGCGAGTGAGCACCATCGGCGCCAACCAACAACTTAGCGGTCAGTTTACTATTTGACTGTAAGTGCACACTCACACCGTCGCTATCGCGGGCAAATGCCACCACTTTATCGGGACAATATAAGGTGATGCCAGCTAATTGTGTCATCTGTTGCCACAGGGCAAGTTGGATTAAACGGTTTTCGACTATATGGCCTAAATGGCTGGCGCCAATTTGTGAACAGTGGAATTGGGTGATGCAGCCATCAAGCTCCCAAGTTTCTAAGCCCAAATAAGGCACATTACGCATCTTAAGCAATGAGTCCAAGGCGCCAAGACGTTCAAGCAGCGTTTCAGAAGCCACACTGATGGCCGAGACTCGCACATCTAATGGCTGTTCGGCTTGATAAGCCTCTGGCGCAAAAGATTCAATCACCGCCACTTGCAAACCCTGTTGGGCTAATCCAATTGCCGTCGCCGCACCAACCATGCCGCCGCCGACAAGAATGACATCGAACTCAGTGCCTTCAGCATGAGTAACGTTAGAATCTGTGGTGTCGGATATCATCTGTGCATGTGTATCTTCAATCTGGCTCATCCTACTTACCACCTTAGTTACGACCTTAGTTAGCACCTTTAAGCCCTTCTGTATTTCTGCTCAAGCGACTTTTCACAAACCCGCTCGATTATGCCTTATATCAAGATACCACGGAAATGTTGAGCGCATTTCGATTCGAAATCCGTGAAGACATAGGCATTCAAGCCCGAATAGTTTGCTGGAAATAACGAAAGCTCAGCATGTTAACAATATTAATCTTGCCCAAATGCAGCCGAACAATAAAAACCTAGCATTTGTGAGGGTATCGCCCTTGGCAAAAGCCAACAGCTAAAAGTGTGGACAAAGCTGGTCAGCAGCCGTAACAGCAGGTAAAATGTCGCGCTATTTTTATTGGTCATCTTAGGGCGACACAACTGATGAGTAAGAAACTCCATATCAAGACTTGGGGCTGTCAAATGAATGAGTATGACTCATCCAAGATGGCTGATCTGTTAGGCGAATACCAAGGTTATACCTTGACTGAAGAAGCGTCTGAGGCAGATATTCTCCTGCTCAACACTTGTTCTATCCGCGAAAAAGCGCAAGAAAAAGTGTTCCATCAGCTAGGACGCTGGAAGACGCTTAAAGATAAAAATCCTAATTTGATTATTGGCGTGGGCGGCTGCGTTGCCTCACAAGAAGGCAAAGCCATTAAAGACAGAGCCCAATGTGTCGACATTATTTTCGGACCACAAACCTTGCACCGTCTGCCCGAGATGATCGAGCAAGTGCGCCGTGGTGATAAAGCGGTTATCGATATCAGCTTCCCTGAAATCGAAAAATTCGACCGTCTGCCAGAGCCACGCGCCGAAGGCCCAACCGCGTTTGTGTCTATCATGGAAGGTTGCAGCAAATACTGCTCGTTCTGTGTTGTACCTTATACTCGCGGCGAAGAAGTCAGCCGTCCATCGGACGATATTATCCTTGAAATCGCCCAATTGGCGGAGCAAGGTGTGCGCGAAGTAAACTTGCTCGGCCAAAACGTGAATGCCTATCGCGGCGCAACTCACGATGGCGCAATTTGTACTTTTGCGGAATTACTGCGCTTCGTGGCAGCCATCGACGGTATCGACCGTATCCGCTTCACGACCAGTCACCCGATTGAATTTACACAAGATATCATCGACGTTTACGAAGATACCCCTGAGCTTGTAAGCTTCTTGCACTTACCAGTGCAATCGGGTTCTGACCGTATTCTCACAGCGATGAAACGCGGCCATATGGCGATTGAATATAAGTCAATCATCCGCCGCCTGCGTAAAGCCCGTGAAGGGATTCAAATCAGCTCGGACTTTATCATTGGCTTCCCTGGCGAAACCAAAGAAGACTTTGCCGATACCATGAAGTTGATTGAAGACATAGGTTTCGACCACAGCTTCAGCTTTATCTATAGCGCACGTCCGGGCACGCCAGCGGCAGATTTACCCGATAACGTCGATATGGAAGAGAAAAAACAACGTCTGGCGATTCTGCAAGACCGCATCACCCAGCAAGCCATGCGCTACAGCCGCCACATGATGGGCACAGTGCAACGTATTCTGGTTGAAGGACCATCGGTGAAAAATCCTATGGAACTGCGCGGCCGTACTGAGAACAACCGAGTCGTGAACTTCGAAGGTCAGCCAAAACACATTGGTACTTTCGTGGATGTCGAAATCGTCGACGTTTACACTAACTCACTGCGCGGTGTCTTTATCCGCGGCGAAGATGAAATGGATCTACGTCGTAGCCTGCGCCCGGCTGAAATTCTAGCCAAGCGCAAGCAAGATGATGAACTGGGTGTGACTCAATTTAAGCCATAAGCTTTAAATCGGCTTAAACAGTACCGATATCAGTACCTATATAAAGAAGGGCGACTTAGTCGCCCTTTTGCTTTCACGCACTTTTGTTTAAGTCTACCGAGGCAATTGTTATTTTCCGTTAGCAATTATCGGCTATGGCTCGTAAACTAAAATTATCTTGCGATGGTTAACCAACCTCGTACCTTGCTTTCTTATTCGCTATTGGGAGTGCTATTTGTCCAGTAAATTAACTACCATGAATCTGTATCTCGAACCCGCAGAAACACGCCGTTTGGCTTCACTGTGCGGTCCATTCGATGACAATATCAAGCAGATAGAACGTCGCGTTGGCGTTGAAATCGTCCGTAAGAACAATCATTTCCAGATCACCGGACTGCCACGCAATTGTTTAAGCGCCAACAACTTACTAAAAGAACTCTACATCGAGACCCAAACGGTTAAAGGCAGCACGCCCGATCTTGAGCCTGAGCAAGTCCATATCGCCATTCAAGCGGCCATTGCCCTAGAGCAAGCAGACGCTAACGACGACAGCGGTATTAATATCAAAACCCGCCGCGGTGTCATTAAGCCACGCAATCCGAATCAAAGCTTGTATGTGGCCAATATTACGCGTCACGATATTACCTTCGGTATTGGTCCTGCAGGAACGGGCAAAACCTACCTTGCCGTAGCAGCGGCAGTAGATGCGTTAGAGCGCCAAGAAGTGCGCCGCATTCTGCTGACTCGCCCTGCGGTGGAAGCGGGTGAAAAACTCGGTTTCTTACCCGGTGACTTAAGTCAAAAGGTAGACCCCTATTTGCGTCCGCTCTACGATGCCCTGTTCGAAATGCTTGGCTTTGAAAAAGTGGAACGCTTAATCGAAAAAAATGTAATAGAAGTGGCACCGCTTGCCTATATGCGCGGTCGTACCTTGAACGATGCCTTTATTATTCTCGATGAAAGCCAAAACACCACAATCGAGCAGATGAAGATGTTCCTTACCCGTATCGGTTTCAATTCCCGTGCGGTGATCACAGGCGACATCACTCAAACCGACTTACCTAAACATCAAAAGTCAGGGCTACGTCACGCGATTGAAGTGTTAAGCCAAGTCGAAGAAATCAGCTTTAACTTTTTTGTCTCCCAAGATGTAGTGCGCCACCCAGTGGTTGCCCGTATCGTTGAAGCCTATGAAGCCTTCGAGTTAAAAGAGCAAACCTTAAAAGCCAAAAAAGAAAGCCAGTACCAAAAGCAACAGCAGGAAGCCGCAACACATGAGTCTTGAGTTAGCCTTAGATATTCAACATGCCAGCACCAGTGAGTGGCTACCAACGGACGAACAATTCGCCCTTTGGGTCACTACCGCAATTGGCAATAGCATGGATGAAGCTGAATTAACCATACGTATCGTCGATAGCCGCGAGAGCCAAATGCTCAACAATACCTATCGCGGTAAAGACAAACCGACCAATGTACTGTCATTTCCCTTTGAAGCACCACCAGAAATTGAACTTCCTTTACTCGGAGATCTTGTCATTTGCGCGGCAGTCGTTGAAAATGAAGCCCGTGAACAACAAAAACCACTAGAAGCGCACTGGGCACACATGGTTGTACATGGTTGCTTGCATCTGCTAGGGTATGATCACATCGACGATGAAGAAGCCGAAGAGATGGAGTCATTAGAGACTCAACTCATTGAAAGCTTAGGTTTTACTGACCCATATAAGGAACAATAATTAGCTAAGATAATCCCTATCAAAAGCTAATGAGAAAACTATGAGTGACGATATCCCCCCTAGTACGAACGCCCACAAGAAAGGTTGGTTTGATAGAGTAAGTCAGCTATTTCAGGGCGAACCTCAAAATCGCGAAGATCTAGTTGATGTGATTGATGGTGCCGAGCAGCGCGATTTGATCACCCAAGACACCCGCGAGATGATAAAAGGTGTATTAGACGTTTCTGATATGCGTGTTCGGGATATCATGATCCCAAGAGCTCAAATTGTCGCCCTCCAGATAGACAACTCGGTCGAAGAGTTACTTGCGACTGTGATTGGTTCAGGTCACTCGCGCTTCCCCGTCGTTAACGAAGATAAAGACCATATCGAAGGCATATTGCTTGCCAAAGATTTGATCCCTTACGGTTTCTCCAACAGTGATGAGCCCTTCTCACTGGATCGCGTGATCCGTCCCGCCGTGGTTGTGCCCGAAAGCAAACGCGTCGATGTTCTGCTAAAAGAATTCCGCTCTCAACGCTACCATATGGCGATTGTGGTTGACGAGTACGGCGGCGTATCGGGTCTTGTGACTATCGAAGATATTCTTGAAGAAATTGTCGGCGAAATTGAAGACGAATTCGACCACGATAGCACTGAAGAAACCGAGATCCGCAAAGTTGGTAACACGGTTTATATGGTTAAGGCTTTGACGCCAATCGAAGATTTCAACGAAGAATTCAACACTGAATTCAGCGATGAAGAGTTTGATACCGTCGGTGGCTTAGTCTCACACGCCTTTGGCCATCTGCCAGAACGCAACGAGAGCATCATCATTGAAGGCATAGAATTTAAAGTCATCAATGCTGACACTAGGCGTTTAATCCAACTCAGAGTTAAACTCCCCGATCCTAATACTGGCGAAGACGTAGAATAATCACTCGTGCTAAAAAAAATCCGGGCTTTTGCCCAACAACAGTCCCAACCTAGTGCTGTGAGACTCGTACTGGCATTTGCCCTTGGCGCCAGTACGGCGCTTTCATTTGCGCCCTATTCCATTTGGATAATCTATCCGTTTGCCATGGCTATTGCCCTCTGGCACAGCCGAACGCTGAGCGCTAAGGCAAGCTTTTACTATTGGTTAAGCTTTGGATTTGGCTGTTTTGCCGTAGGGATCAGCTGGGTTCACGTGAGCATGGATACCTTTGGTGGTATGCCGCTCATTGCCTCCGTTGGGTTAATGGCCTTGTTAGCCTTGTATTTAGCCTTGTATCCCGCGCTAACTGGTTTAGCGCTGGTTTGGTTAACTAAAACGCTGAGCCATGATGGTGATACTCGATTTGGTCTTTGGCGTAATCTCGCCCTATTCCCCGCGTTATGGATCTTGACCGAATGGGCTCGTGGCTGGGTAATGACAGGCTTCCCTTGGTTATGGGCGGGTTACTCGCAAACTCAAGGGCCGTTAAAACCCCTTGCCAGTATCATAGGCACACTGGGAATAAGTTTTGTATTGGCCATGCTCGCTGGTGCATTAGCGCTTTGTTTTACTAAGCGTTATAAGAGTTTACTGCTTTTAGTGCCGCTCAGTATCCTGGCCGTTTGGGCTGCGCCTAAACTTTGGGAGATTCATCCTACGGGTGAAAATGTTAAAGTGGCACTGGTACAAGGCAATATTCCCCAAAGCATGAAGTGGGAACCCGATGCCCTGTGGCCGACGCTGTTAAAATACATGGATTTATCCCGCGAACATCTGGATGCCGATATCATTATTTGGCCAGAAGCAGCAATTCCAGCGCCAGAATCTATGGTGCAGGACTTTTTAGATAACGCCAATAAAGTCGCCAATCTAAACCATACCTCAATTATCACAGGCATTATTAGCCATCAAAACAATGAGTTCTATAATTCATTGATTGTGCTTGGTAATCATAATCAGAAACAACAAGCAGGCCCAGACTATGAGGGCGATGGTAGCAATCAATTTAAGAAACACCATCTGTTGCCAATTGGCGAGTTTGTCCCCTTTGAAGCGCTGCTGCGCCCGATAGCACCTTTCTTTAACTTGCCCATGTCGTCCTTTACGCGAGGCGAATATCAACAGCCTAATCTCAGCGCACTAGGCCATAAAATCGCGCCAGCAATTTGTTATGAAATAGCCTTTCCCGAACAGTTGCGCGACAACGTTAATCAAGGGACAGATATACTATTAACTGTCTCTAACGATGCATGGTTTGGTAGCTCAAATGGGCCATTACAGCATATGGAGATCGCTCAAATGCGCGCGGTTGAATTGGGTCGGCCTCTATTACGCGCAACCAACAATGGCGTGACAGCCATAGTCGATGAGCATGGCAATATCACAGCGTCATTGCCACAATTTGAAATAGGTGTGCTAAGTGCAACCATTCCATTAGTCACAGGGCAAACTTGGTTTGCAAAATTAGGCCAAATGCCCCTACTGATACTCTGTGGTTTAATCGTTCTGCTTGGTCTTGCCCGACGTTTTAAAGCGCAATAGGATTTAGGCCGTGCATTACCAAGTTAATAAACAAGATGTAGCAGGTTTTACCCTAATTGAACTTGTCGTTGTGATTATTGTGCTTGGGATCTTGGCTGTGATCGCCGCGCCTAAATTTATCGGTTTAAGTAAAGAAGCGCGGGTACAAACCTTAAGCCAAGTACAGACCAGCGTTAAAACAGCCAATATGCTAGCTTACTCAAAAACCCAAATGCCTAGCCTACTGAGCCAAGCGGTAGCTGGGCGCGATGATATTATTGATATCGACCTCAATGGTGATGGCACTCCAGATACACGATTAAAATGGGGTTACCTCGATAATACCGACGTGGAAAAATGGATCACCTCAGATGATAAACTTATCATTCAATATCAAGGCATTGATATCACTTATATAGGTTACGATCTTAACAACAATTCCTTAGTGAATGATGACCAATGCTATTTCCGCTACACCCAAGCCAGCGATGCCAACACTGCGCCTCAATATGATATCAACACCCAAGGTTGTTAGGCTGACACTCAGTTAACCTGTGTTATCCCGCAATTGTCTGCGAATACATTAGGCTGATTGCGCGTTCCACGTTAAGGTGAACGATTAGACGTGGCCTTATACCAATCACAGTAACTGTGTCTGCATAGCCAATATGATTGGTACCATTACCTCGTTCCTTAACCAAGGTACACAGTCAAGGCAACTCTATGGCACAGCTTCGCGTGCGCTACCAAACCCACGAATTTGGGGATCTCGACATTCATGTCAGAACCCTAAGAAATAACCAAGAATTTGAAGACATAGATGGCGAAGCTGAAAAGCTCGGTATTTCCTCCGCAACTTGGCCATTATTTGGCATAGTTTGGCCGTCTAGCCAAGTGCTATCCCATCATATGGCCGATTATCAAATTGATAATAAACGCATTCTTGAAGTTGGCTGCGGTATAGGGCTGGCAAGTCTAGTGCTAAACCACAGACATGCCGATATCACAGCAACCGACTATCACCCCGAGTCAGAGAATTTCCTTAAGCAGAATGTCGATTTAAATCATGGTCGTGCGATTCCATTTGTTCGAACTGGGTGGGCAGATGCACAAACTAATTTAGGTTTATTTGATCTCATTATCGGCAGCGATCTCTTGTACGAACAAGAACATGCCGATCTCTTATCACAATTTATTGAGCAGCATGCTAAACCAATTTGTGATGTAGTCTTAGTCGATCCCGGTCGTGGTAATCATGCCAAATTCAGCAAACGTATGGTGACCTTAGGTTACGAACATACACAACATAAACCCATTCACACTGAATTTTTATTGGCGCCCTTTGGCGGTCAAATCCTCAGCTATTCTCGTACCAACAGTTGATACAACACTAATTAGTGCATGTTTTCATGCCGCAACATAATGCAGATATGAGCCATTTAGGTCTAATAGAACTCAAAAAAAACGACGCTGAGGCGTCGTTTTAGCTGCATAACATCATCACCTTGATTAAGGCGTTAGCGGCTCGCGGGTAAATTCTTCATGATCACACTCTGGACAATCAGGGATGGGACTTGGAAATTCAATACTCATTTCATTGCCACAGTTAGTGCACACCATGATGCCCTGATTCACTATGTCACCACTCTTGTAGTAGCCTTGGTGCTTAAAATCTTGCGTTAACTCATGCCATTCTACTTGGCTGCGGTCGGTGATTTCACTGAGCCAATGCCAAAGCGTATTCTCTAAAGTAATCACGGTTGGGCTATGACTCAAACTATCCGCGTTCTGCTCACGGAGAAAACTCGTAATATCACGCTTTAAGAATTGTTCGACTAAAGCGAGTTCATCTTCCCCTGCCTGTTCTTTAAGACGTAAATACTCCTTACCTTGAGTGACAGAGTTGAATAAGTTCTTTACAGTCATAGTGTTATCTTCTGCAAATTGAGATTTCACTTCGGTAATTAAGGCTTGATACAGTCCTAGTAACGCGTTACTTCTATCATTCATAACCAATACTCCTTCATACGAACCTTTTTAATGCATCGCTTCTAGTTTATTCTATGCAGATCTTACTCGCGCTGATATGGCGTTAGATCCAATAATAGGCGGCACTGCCGGAAATAGAGTGATGCAAGAGCAATATAATCCCTCAGAAATTGAAGCCTTAGTGCAAAAGCACTGGCATGACAACAAAACCTTCGAAGTCACTGAAGACGCAAACAAAGAAAAGTTTTATTGCCTTTCGATGTTTCCGTACCCTTCTGGCAGACTCCACATGGGACACGTACGCAACTATACCATAGGTGACGTAGTTGCACGCTTTCAACGTCTTCAAGGCAAAAACGTGCTCCAGCCTATTGGTTGGGACTCATTTGGTTTGCCCGCAGAAAATGCCGCAATTAACAACAAGACTGCGCCTGCACCATGGACCTATGAAAACATAGAATACATGAAGAACCAGCTGAAATTGCTGGGTTTTGGTTACGATTGGAGCCGTGAAATCGCCACTTGTACCCCTGAATATTATCGCTGGGAACAATGGTTCTTCACTAAGTTGTACGAGAAAGGCCTAGTCTATAAAAAGACAGCTTCAGTCAACTGGTGTCCAAACGATGAAACCGTACTGGCGAACGAGCAAGTTCAAGACGGTTGCTGCTGGCGCTGTGATACCCCTGTGGAACAAAAAGAAATTCCACAGTGGTTTATTAAGATCACTGCCTATGCAGAAGAATTGTTAAACGATATCGATACCTTAGATGGCTGGCCTGAACAGGTTAAGACCATGCAGCGCAACTGGATTGGTCGCAGCGAAGGTGTAGAAATGACCTTCGGCGTCGCAGGTCACGATAAAACCTTCGATATCTATACCACACGTCCAGATACCTTAATGGGTGTGACCTATGTGGCGATTGCCGCAGGTCATCCATTAGCTGAAATCGCCGCGCAAACCAATCCTGAGCTTGCCGCCTTTATCGATGAGTGCAAAAACAGCACAACATCTGAAGCCGAACTCGCGACTATGGAAAAACGCGGTGTCGCTACAGGGCTTTTCGCCATTCATCCGATCACTGGTAAGCAAGTGCCGATTTGGGCAGCTAACTTTGTGTTGATGAACTATGGCACAGGTGCCGTAATGTCAGTTCCTGGGCACGACCAACGTGACTTTGAATTTGCAAAAAAATACGGTCTAGCAATTGAGGCTGTGATCAAGCCTGTTGATGGCGAAGTGGACATTCGCGAAGCCGCTTATACCGAAAAAGGCGTACTGTTTAACTCGGGTGAGTTCGACGGTTTAGACTTTGAAGCAGGCTTTAATGCCATCGCTAATAAGTTAGTCGCCGAAGGTAAAGGCAAGCGCCAAGTCAACTATCGTCTACGCGATTGGGGTGTTTCACGTCAGCGTTACTGGGGTGCACCTATTCCTATGGTGACCTTAGCCGACGGCACTGTGATCCCAACGCCTGCAGATCAACTGCCAGTATTACTGCCAGAAGATGTCGTGATGGACGGTATTCAAAGCCCAATCAAGGCCGATAAAGAATGGGCCAAAACCCAAGTCAACGGTCAAGATGCGCTGCGCGAAACCGATACCTTCGATACCTTTATGGAATCCTCTTGGTATTATGCCCGTTACTGCAGCCCGCATGCAGACGAAATGTTAGATCCCGCTAAAGCCAACTACTGGCTACCTGTGGATCAATACATTGGCGGTATCGAACACGCTTGTATGCATTTGTTATATTTCCGCTTCTTCCACAAATTACTGCGGGATGCGGGTCTGGTTAACTCTAACGAGCCAGCCAAACAACTGCTGACCCAAGGCATGGTGTTGGCCGATGCTTTCTACTACATCAACGAAAAAGGCGCCCGTGTATGGGTTTCGCCTTTAGATGTAGCGACTACAGAAAAAGACGACAAGGGCCGTATTACTAAGGCTATCGACAAAGACGGCAACGAGCTGGTTTATACCGGCATGTGCAAGATGTCTAAGTCGAAAAACAATGGTATCGATCCTCAAGTCATGGTCGAAAAATACGGTGCCGATACGGTTCGCCTATTTATGATGTTCGCCTCACCACCAGAATTAACTCTGGAATGGCAAGAGTCTGGCGTTGAAGGCGCACACCGCTTCATTAAACGTCTGTGGAAACTTGCAAACGAGCATGTGAACCAAGATAACAGCGAAGCCTTAGATGTCAGCAAGTTAACTACCGATCAAAAAGCGCTGCGCCGTGAAGTCCACAAGACGATCGCGAAAGTGACCGACGATATCGGCCGCCGTCAAATGTTCAACACTGCGGTTGCCGCCGTGATGGAACTGATGAACCATCTGCAAAAAGCACCACAAACCATAGGCCAAGACAACGCCATTATCGGCGAAGCCTTATCCGCCATAGTGCGTTTGCTGTACCCTATCATTCCGCATGTGAGCTTTAACCTGTGGAACGAGTTAGGTAATGCAAGCAACATCGAAGACAGCCAATGGCCAATCGTTGATGAAGCTGCGCTAGTTGAAGACAGCAAGCTCATCGTTGTGCAAGTCAACGGTAAAGTTCGCGCAAAAATCACAGTAGCCGCCGACGCTGATAAAGAATCAGTAGAAGCCTTAGGCATGAGTGATGAACACGTGATCAAATACCTAGACGGTCTGACAGTACGTAAAGTGATCTATGTGCCGGGCAAACTGCTCAGCATAGTGGCCAATTAACGGCTGCTAATAACTCGCTATACTCAAAGCCAATGAAGTTGCAGCATAGCTGCAACTTCAAGTCAGCAGGGTATACCACGAATAGGAAACCGCGAAATCTATGCTAATCAAACGCATATGCTTCGCAATCATGGCACTAGTCATTATGACCAGCGCTGGTTGCGGTTTTAAGCTTCAACGCAGTTATCAGATCCCTGATGCCCTCAATCATTTGAGTTTGAGCAGTGTGGATGAATACAGTGAACTCACTCGTTTGGTGCGTGAACGCCTGCGCTTGAACAATATCCAAGTTGTCGACGCCGCAGAGAATGTTCCAGTATTAAGATTAATCACCGACTCCCTTGAACGCTCGACCTTATCTTTGTATCCCACAGGTAACGTCGCCGAGTATGAGCTGATTTATTTAGTCGAATTTGCTGTGGCACTGCCAGGTAAAGAAGCGCAGCCTTTCAAGGTTGAAATTCGCCGCGACTACTTAGACGATCCACGTACCGCATTGGCAAAGAGCCGTGAAATGGAATTGCTGACGAAGGAAATGCGTATCCAAGCTGCCGATCGTATTCTGCAAGCAATGGCCAGTACTGAGGTGAATTAATGCGGGGCTATCATTAAATGAGAGTCTATCCAGACCAACTCTCCCGCCACCTTAACCAGTTATTTCCTTGTTATCTGATTTTTGGGGATGATCCTTGGTTGATTGAAACCACCAAAGATCAGATCCGCCAATTCGCCAAGCGTCAGGGATTCGATGAAAAAGTCCAACTCATTCAAGAGACGGGCTTTAATTGGAACGATCTGACTCAGGAATGGCAGGCCATGAGCCTGTTTTCCAGTAAACGCTTGATTGAGCTAACCCTTCCCCAAGCTAAGCCCGGTGCCGAAGGCTCAAGCACACTGCAAGCCCTATTGCAGACGCCCAATCCCGATATGCTGTTGATTATCGAAGGGCCAAAGCTCGCCACAGAGCAAACCAACAGTAAATGGTTTAAGACCTTAGATGCCCATGGCATGTATCTGCCCTGCGCTACGCCAGAGGGCGAGCAGTTTATGCGCTGGCTCGATGGCCGCATCAAGCACTTTAAGCTCAATCTGCAGCCTGATGCCCGTGCTATGCTGCATTCTCTGTATGAAGGGAATTTACTGGCCGCCGATCAAGCCATGCAGTTGCTGCAACTCCTGAGCCCAACAAAACCCGTCAGTGCCGACGAACTGGGCCACTATTTTGAAGATCAGTCGCGCTTCACCGTATTCCAACTCACGGATGCATTGCTGAATAATAAACAGGATAGCGCGCAGCACATGCTAGCCCAGCTCAATGGCGAAGGCACTGCCTTACCTATCCTGCTGTGGGCCTTGTTTAAAGAACTCGGTTTGTTATTCAATTTGAAATGCGAGCAAGCCCAAGGCGTTGCGCTCAGTGCACTCTGGGGTAAACATCGAATTTGGGATAAACGTAAACCACTGTATCAAGCGGCGCTGCAACGACTCAGCCTTGAACAACTCGAACATATGCTCGCCCTTGCCTCGAAACTTGAGCTCAACTTAAAGCAGCAGGGTAAAGAGGATTGGACCGGTCTGAGCCACCTGTGTCTGTTATTTGATCCTAGAGCCCATCGGCACCTGGCACATATAGCCATAGACTAATCATTGATTAACCAAAGAGTTGATATGCGTATTGGTATTTTAGGCGGCACCTTTGACCCGATACACTATGGTCATATCCGTCCGGCGATGGAAGTGAAACAAGCATTAGCCTTGGATAAAATCCTACTGATGCCGAACCATATTCCGCCCCATAAACAGCAGCCGAACTTAACCACAACACAGCGCCTCAAAATGGTAGCTGATGTCTGTCAGAAACTCGACGGATTTGCACTGTGCGACATCGAAGCTAAACGTGACACGCCTTCCTACACAGTTGTCACGCTTGAGCAGCTGAAAGCCTTACATTCGGAAGACGAGCTGTTTTTTATCATGGGGATGGACTCTTTCCTCCAATTAAAAAGCTGGTATGAGTGGCAACGCCTGTTCGACTTTGCCCATCTCGTTGTCTGCCAGCGCCCGGGTTGGCAGCTCGATGCAGAACATCCTATGCAGCAGATATTGACGGCCCGCAGTCAAGCGCCCCAAGGGACAGACGAAGGTCGTACTAGCAGTGTCCATAAAAACTGTGGGCAGATTTTCCCTGTAGCGATTACACCACAGGATATTTCCTCAACTCAAATCCGCGAACAACTGGCAAAAGGCGAAATTCCCACCGATTTACTCATGCCCGTCACGCTAGATTACATCCAAAATCAACGACTTTACTTACCTTAGCTCGAACCGTAAGCAGATATCGCCAACTCAACTGCCAATGACAATGTATTCCCAGCAGCAACACTGGTATACTACCGCGCTATTTAAAATTAATGAGGTACGCCAGCGTGCAGAGCGCGGAATTAAAACAGTTTGTTGTCGACAAGATCGACGACTTGAAAGCCAGAGACGTTGTTGTTCTGGATGTCAGCAAGCAATCTAACATCACTGACTACATGGTCATATGTTCAGGTACATCAAAGACTCACGTTAAAGCTATCGCCGAAAACCTTGTGGTTGAAGCGAAAAAAGCCGGTATTCCACCTTTAGGTGTTGAAGGCCGCGAAAGCAGCGAATGGGTTCTTGTGGACATGGGCGATGTGATCCTGCACGTTATGCAAGATCAAACCCGTGATTTCTACCAGCTTGAAAAGCTCTGGTCAGAAAAGCAAGACTGATGAAGTTACAGCTCATCGCAGTAGGAACACGGATGCCCGATTGGGTTACCCGTGGTTTCGAAGAATACCAGCGCCGTTTTCCCCGTGATATGGCGCTGGAGCTTATCGAAATACCCGCTGGAAAGCGGGGGAAAAATGCCGACATTGTCCGGATACTTCAAAAAGAAGGCGAACAAATGTTGGCGGCCATTCCCAAAGGCAATCATATTGTTAGCTTAGATCTCCCCGGCAAAAACTGGACGACCCCCGAGCTAGCAACCGCACTGACTAAATGGCAACTCGATGGTCGCGACGTCAGTTTACTGATTGGTGGACCTGAAGGATTAGCACCAGCTTGCAAAGAAGCGGCAAACCAAAGTTGGTGTCTATCGGCATTAACCTTACCTCACCCACTCGTACGGGTGGTGGTTGCCGAAAGTTTGTACCGCGCGTGGAGCGTGAACACGAATCACCCCTACCATAGAGAATAGCGGGATCTTGATGTTAACGAGTGTCAACCACCCGTCATGGGATCAGCCGGAGATAGCATAAGTGTCGCCAAAAAAGCGGATAACAATGCATGATCACGCCGCCGAGGCGTCTCTTTTTAAGCGCAGGGCGCTTTTCACTTTTTTTTGCGTTTTCGCTCTATTTTGCGTATTAGTCACCAACCTTTATCATTTACAGGTTGAATCCTATAAAGATTATGCAACTCGCTCAAATGATAATCGCATCCGTGTTGTTCCAATTGCCCCTAGTCGTGGTCTCATTTACGATCGCAACGGCATACTTTTAGCTGAAAATTTACCCTTTTATTCCCTCGATCTCGTACCCGAAAAAATCAGTAACATGTCAGAGACCTTAGATGAACTCGGCAAGTTAATTGAGATCAGCGATGACGAGCGCGAAACCTTTACTGACGCCCTGAAATTTCATCGCCGTTTCAAACCGCTAACACTGAAAAACCAGCTCACCGAAGAACAAGTGGCCATTTTTAGTGTTAACCAACACAGATTTCCGGGTATTTCGGTCGAAGCGGGTCTTAAACGTAACTATCCCTACGGCGCGCAAATCACTCATGTGCTGGGCTATGTAGGCAAAATTAACACCCGAGATCGCGCCCAACTTGAACGCAGCGATCTGTGGAAAAACTATGCGGCAACCAAAGACATTGGTAAGCAAGGCATTGAAAAATTTTATGAATCTTTGCTGCATGGTAAACCCGGACACTTAGAAGAAGAAGTGAACAACCGCGGCCGCGCCATTCGCACCTTAAAAATTGTTCCGCCAGAGCCGGGGCAAGATATTTACCTCACCTTAGATCTCAAGCTGCAACAAAAAGCGGTGGAACTACTCACAGGTCTGCGTGGTTCTATTGTTGCCATCGATCCCCGTGACGGTGGAGTATTAGCTATGGTATCGAGCCCAAGCTATGATCCAAACCAGTTTGTACAAGGCATTAATAGTAAAGATTACAGTGCGTTACTCAATGATAAATCCCGTCCTTTGATCAATCGCGCGACTCAAGGTCAATATGCACCTGCGTCTACCATCAAGCCTCACCTCGCACTGTTAGGCCTTGATGAGAAAGCCATTAGCGAGAGTACCCGAGTGTGGGATCCCGGTTTTTGGCAAATACCTGGTGTTGAACGTAAATACCGCGACTGGAAACGCTGGGGGCATGGCTGGGTCAACGTTTATAGCGCGATTGTAGAATCCTGCGATACCTTTTTCTATGAGTTAGCCTATAAGGTCGGTGTCGATCATATCGCCCGCTTTATGGAACAATTTGGCTTTGGCCAAAATACAGGGATTGATATCTTTGAAGAATCGGCTGGCAATATGCCATCCAAGGAATGGAAACGCTTAAAGTACAATCAAGCTTGGTATATAGGCGACACCATTTCCGTCGGTATTGGCCAAGGTTATTGGACGGCAACGCCATTACAACTCGCTAATGCCGTTGGGATTATGGCCAACAAAGGCCGCCGTCTCCCGCCACATCTGCTGAGATCCATTAAAGACAATACTGCCAAAATTGACTCACCGATTAATGAGTTACCGCCAATTGAACTTAAAAATCCCCGTAACTGGAACATCATCAACGAAGCTATGCGCCAAACTGCAAATAAGTCACGCTTTACCGATGCCACTTACACTGCCGCAATGAAAACCGGTACTGCACAGGTCATTGGCGTGGCGGAAAATACTAAATACGATGCCAGTAAAATTGCCGAACATTTCCGCGATAATGCTTTAGTTGTGGCCTATGCGCCCTTCGAGGATCCTAAAATCGTCCTCGCCGTCGTGATGGAAAACGCAGGTTGGGGCGGCGCAAATGCTGGCCCAGTCGCTCGAGCTATGCTCGATGAATATATGCTTAGAGATACTTGGAAACCCATACCATGAGTACCCATAGCCAATATCAAAACATCTGGCAACGCTTGCACATAGACTTGCCATTATTGCTCGGACTATTAGCTGTGATGGGCTTTGGCCTGTTTGTCATCTATTCTGCCAGCGGTGCAGATTTAGAGATGATGGAACGACAACTATTCCGTATGGTGTTGTCGCTAGGCATCATGTTTACCATGGCACAAATCAATCCTGAAGCGCTTAAACGTTGGGCATTACCCATTTATCTTGCGGGGGTTGTCTTGCTGCTTGGGGTACACTTTTTCGGTGAAATCAATAAAGGCGCGCAGCGCTGGTTGAACTTAGGCTTTATGGAGTTCCAACCCTCAGAGCTTATTAAACTCGCCTTCCCCATCACAATGGCTTGGTATATCAGTAAGTTCCCTCTTCCCCCCAAGAAACGTTACCTCGCTGGCGCAGGAGTGATTTTACTTGTACCAACCCTATTGATCGCTAAACAACCCGACTTAGGCACCTCAATTTTGGTGGCCGCATCGGGGATTTTCGTGCTGTTTTTATCGGGTATGAGCTGGATCATTGTTGGCAGCTTTATCGCGGCAGTACTCGCCTTCCTGCCGATCCTTTGGTATTTCTTGATGCACGATTACCAAAGAACGCGGGTATTAACCCTGCTCGATCCAGAGCAAGATCCCCTCGGCGCGGGTTATCACATTATCCAGTCGAAAATCGCCATCGGCTCAGGTGGGCTTTGGGGCAAAGGTTGGCTCGAAGGCACTCAATCACAGCTTGAGTTTATTCCCGAGCGCCATACCGATTTTATCTTTGCGGTGATCGGTGAAGAATTTGGCTTAATTGGCAGTATCTTACTGTTAATTATGTACCTTTACATCATAGGCCGTGGGTTAGTCATCGCCTCCCGCGCACAAACCAGTTTCGCTCGTCTACTGGCAGGCAGTATCACGCTGACGTTTTTCGTTTATGTTTTTGTGAATATTGGCATGGTTTCAGGTATCCTGCCCGTGGTAGGTGTACCACTGCCCCTTGTCAGTTATGGTGGAACCTCCATGCTGACATTGATGACAGGGTTTGGCATTCTTATGAGCATTCATACCCATAGACGTTTCGTAGATAGATAATTTTAGGGACTTTTTTATGCCTACTCTCCGAGCTTATTTGGCTCCACTCGGTTTACTGTGTTTAAGTTCATGCTTAGTCGCATGCACCACGGCAAATGAACCGACACCCGCGCAGGCACCCGCTTCAAGCACGCCAGTGGCTCCAGCAGTGGATAAAGTATTAGTACCCGCCACTCCCGCTGAACTCAAAGAAGAGTTTATCCAAGCTCAAGTAAAACAAGGTTTTACTCGGACAGAAGTGCTCGCTTTTCTCGACAAAGCAAAATACAACCAAGGGGTTATCGATGCGATGACCCGCCCATGGGAAGCAAAACCTTGGCATGTGTATTACCCGATTTTTTTAACAGAAAAACGTCTTGATGCTGGGCTCGCTTTTTGGAAAAAACACGAGAAAACCATTGCTAAAGCCGCAGCTAAGTACCAAGTCGACCCACAGATTATCGTTGCCATTATTGGGATTGAAACCTTCTACGGCCAGTTCACAGGTAATTACCCTGTAATTGATTCCCTCTATACCTTAGGTTTTCACTATCCGCCTCGCGCCACCTTTTTCCGCAAGGAATTTGGTGAGTTGATGAAATTAGTCAAAGAAGAACACTTAGATATCAATACCCTCAAAGGCTCCTATGCGGGTGCCATGGGTTATGGGCAGTTTATTCCCTCAAGTTACCGCCATTACGCCGTCGATTTCGATAACAGTGGTAACCGCGATTTATTGCAAAGCCCAGAGGATGCGATTGGCAGTGTTGCCAATTATTTCCATGAACACGGTTGGCAAGCCAATGCTCCTGTTGCTTTACCGCTGGTCAATAGCAGCCAAACAGCGCCAAAAGCGAAAGTATGGGCAGGCGAAAAGCTCAATTATAAAGTCGCCAATATTCTAACGCCAACCTTGTCCTTGGCTGATGCGAGGGACTTGGATGTCTCGCAAAAAGCCTTACTCATTAAACTGGAACAAGCCGATCACGATGATTATTGGATTGGCTTAAACAATTTTTATGTAATCACTCGCTATAATCGCAGTCCTTTGTATTCAATGGCCGTTTATCAATTTAGCCAACAATTAAAGGAACAGCATGCCGCTAAAAAATAATCTTTTACAGCTTGTCGCTTTGGTTGCGTGCTTCACACTTGTTGCGTGTTCTTCGAGCCCAAACCAAGCTAGCTCCAGCACAAACAAAAAAAATATGGACCCCAACAAGGGGCGCTATTCGCTAAAGAATGACAAGCTGCCACTCAATCCACCCAATGTGGACCATGTGCCAAATGCCACGCCTAAGTACGAGCCCTATAGTCGCCGCGGTAACAAGCCTTATACGGTTTACGGCGAGTCTTACACTGTGATGAACACAGGCCAAGGTTTTAGTGAAACGGGCCGTGCCTCATGGTACGGTGAAAAATTTCATGGCTATGAGACATCCAATGGCGAACCCTATGACATGTATTCCATGTCGGGTGCCCATAAAACGCTGCCACTGCCAAGTTATGCTCGGATCACTAACTTAGATAACAATAAGCAAGTGATCATTCGTATCAACGATCGCGGGCCATTCCACTCAGACCGTATTCTCGACGTCTCCTACGCCGCCGCCTATAAACTCGGCATGCTCGGCAAAGGAACCGCGCGGATCAAACTCGATGTGGTGTATGTCGGCAGTGTCGCGGCCACTAATTCGGCTATTGCCAGCGCGCAAGATACAGGTAATCATTACATTCAGTTAGTCGCATCGAAAGATAAAGCCAAACTCAATACCATGGCGAAAAATCTGGAGCGAAAATATCAGGTAAAGACCCGTGTACAAGCCGCAAACAATATGTTTAGACTACAGCTCGGCCCCATAGGCCAACCTGAATTAGCAGACAAACTGCTCAATAACGTCCAGCAAAATGGCTTTCCTGAGGGCTATATAGTCCATGAGTAATTACTGTTTGCTCGGACCAGAATTGATTTAAAAATAGAGATGAAGGAACCTTCACTAAAACCCACAGTCAGAAAGTGGTACACTGTTGGAGATCTTCTCGAATCCTTTCCATTTAATACAACCAAAAGACGTGCCAAGTTAATGATGAATTTTGTAAAAAGTCCCATTAAAACATTGCTGCTAATTTCCAGTGTGTCTCTCCCCGTTTATGCTGCGCAGCCTATTATTACACCTGATGCACCTGCAGTGGCCGCCAAGGCTTTCGTCTTGATGGATTATAATTCGGGCCAGATTATCGCTGAGAGTAACGCTTATGAAAGCCTTAACCCAGCCAGCCTAACTAAAATGATGACCAGCTATGTCATAGGTCAAGAAATCAAAGCGGGCAATGTCTCGGTCGATGATGATGTGACTATCAGTAAAAATGCCTGGTCTAAAAACTTCTCTGACTCCTCGAAGATGTTCATTGAAGTCGGTACTACCGTTAAAGTTGGGGATTTAAACCGCGGTATCATCATCCAATCGGGTAACGATGCGTGTGTGGCTATGGCAGAGCATATCGCTGGCACCGAAGGCGCCTTCGTTGACATGATGAACTCATGGACAAAACAGCTGGGTATGCGTGACAGTTACTTCGAAAACTCCCATGGATTAGACTCAGAAAACCACAAAACAACTGCCTATGATATGGCATTGTTAGGTGCAGCCTTAATCCGCGACGTTCCAGAAGAATACCGCATCTATAGCGAAAAATTTTATACCTTCAACGGTATCAAACAATATAACCGTAATGGTTTGTTGTGGGATAACAGCATGAGCGTGGACGGTATCAAGACAGGCCACACTTCTGGTGCAGGTTACAACTTAGTGGCATCTGCAACCAAAGACGGCATGCGTTTGATTTCTGTGGTTCTGGGTACTCAAAGTGAATCAGCCCGTAAAGCTGAAAGTAAAAAGTTACTGACCTATGGCTTCCGTTTCTTTGAAACTGTCACGCCTTACAAAGCGGGTGATAGCTTCACAACCCAACAAATATGGTACGGTGACAAGAGCACTGTTGATTTAGGCGTCGCAACTGATACACCGATTACGATCAGCCGTGGCCGCGGTAAAGACTTGAAAGCAAACTTCGAATTGACTAAGCCATTAGATGCACCGTTGAAAAAAGGTGAAACTGTAGGCCGTCTATTCTTCCAACTTGATGGTAAAGACATTGCCCAGTTCCCACTGGTGACGTTGCAAGAAGTCAACGAAGGTAGCTGGTTTAGTAAATTAGTCGATTACTTTAAGCAGATGTTTTCTGGATGGTTTAGCTAAGCTAAGTCCCATAAATAAAGCCACCTTAGGGTGGCTTTATTTTTTTGGGGAGTGCATCGCCCTTGAATCGGGTATAATCGCCACCATATATATCCCAATATAGCCGCTAAGAGTACTGAGTATGTTAGACACTAAATTTGATGAACTGATGGATTTCCCTTGCGCATTTCCTTTTAAGGTCGTCGGTGAAGCCCACGAAACGCTAACTGACAAAGTCGTGGCTGTGGTACAAAAACATGCACCGGGTGATTATTCACCTTCGACAAAAACGTCGAGCAAAGGTAGCTATCACTCCATTACTATCCGCGTGACAGTGACCAGCAAAGACCATATCGAAATTTTGTACACTGAACTTGCCGCCATCGAAGGCGTACGCCGCGTACTATAAATATTCCTCAAGGCCATGAAATGTGATCTGTCTTACATTTATGGTCAAGAGGCGTATAATAGCGCCACTCAATTCTAAGGGGAGAGGTTGCCCTTGCAAGACACGACTTTGCACATTCGGCATCTTGGAAAACAAGATTACGAATCAGTGTGGCATGCCATGCAGCACTACACTGACACGCGTAATAGTGAGAGCCCAGATGAGCTGTGGATAGTAGAACACCCCCCCGTGTTTACCCAAGGCCAAGCTGGTAAAAGCGAGCATATTTTGAATGCTGGCGATATTCCTGTGATCCAAGTGGACCGTGGTGGCCAAGTCACTTACCACGGCCCTGGACAACTAGTGGTATATCCTCTTCTCGACATAAAACGTAGTAAAGTCGGCGTGCGTCAACTCGTTACTCATATAGAGCAAAGCATTGTCGATATGCTCGCCAAGTACGACATTAACGCTTATGCCAAGGCCGATGCGCCGGGCGTATATGTGGATGAACGTAAAATTGCCTCCCTCGGATTACGCATCCGTAAAGGCTGTTCATTCCATGGATTAGCCCTTAATGTCGATATGGATTTAGCACCATTTCGCCGCATCAACCCTTGTGGTTATGCCGGTCTTGAAATGGTGCAATGCAAAGCACTTGGCGGACCACAAACCGTGATTGAAGCGGGCGAGCAACTTACTATTACTTTTAGCCAATTACTGGGCTATCAACACCTAGTTCATCATCAAGGATTAGCAGCGTCATGAATAGGCCTGAACGTTTACAACCCGGAGTAAAACTAAGAGATGCCGATAAAGTGTCTCGTATTCCGGTCAAAATCGTCCCATCAGAGCGCGACACTATGTTGCGTAAACCCGAT
Source organism: Shewanella sp. SM71 (assembly GCF_025653905.1). NCBI lineage: Bacteria > Pseudomonadati > Pseudomonadota > Gammaproteobacteria > Alteromonadales > Shewanellaceae > Shewanella > Shewanella sp. SM71. Next base: position 21,014 of record NZ_JAKKRW010000022.1, on the reverse strand, counting down.
TGGTTACGGGTTAAACTGCCGGCATCGAATCAACGCATTTTAGACATCAAGCAAGCGCTGCGTAAAAATGGCCTGCACTCTGTCTGTGAAGAAGCCTCTTGCCCTAACCTTGCGGAATGCTTCAACCACGGCACAGCAACCTTTATGATTTTGGGTGCGATTTGTACTCGTCGTTGCCCATTCTGCGACGTGGCCCATGGTCGTCCGCTTAAGCCTGATGCTGAAGAGCCAGTTAAATTGGCGCAAACAATCCGCGATATGAAGCTGAAATACGTGGTAATTACCTCTGTAGATCGTGACGATTTACGTGATGGTGGCGCCCAGCATTTTGCCGATTGTATTCGTGAGATCCGCAAACTAAATCCTGACATCAAGATCGAAACCTTAGTGCCTGATTTCCGTGGTCGTATCGATGCTGCCTTAGATATTTTATCGACTGAGCCGCCTGATGTGTTTAACCACAACTTAGAAACGGCGCCCATGCATTATCGTAAAGCGCGCCCAGGTGCGAATTACCAATGGTCGCTCGATCTGCTAAAACGCTTTAAAGAACGTCATCCAAATGTGCCCACTAAATCAGGCCTGATGATGGGACTGGGTGAAACCAACGAAGAGATCGCTCAAGTACTGCGTGATCTGCGAGAACATAAGGTTGAAATGCTGACCTTAGGCCAATACCTACAGCCGTCTAAGTTCCATTTGCCGGTTGAACGTTATGTGCCACCAGCCGAGTTTGATGAGCTTAAAGCCTTAGCCGATGAGTTAGGTTTTACCCATGCAGCCTGTGGCCCATTAGTGCGCTCAAGCTACCATGCGGACCTGCAAGCCCAAGGTAAAGAAGTGAAATAACCTTCTTGCTTAGATGCAGAGCTTAGGTGATGTAGATTTCAAGGTTATTAAAATAGAAAAACAGCGCTTAGGCGCTGTTTTTTATTGGCTGTTTTTATGACAGTTGTTTATGGCTGTTATTTATGACTGTTGTTTATGAAGAGTGGTTCGTATAGCTGTCGTTTTTCGACATGAATGCTAATACTCGACTCATTCTTGGGTTATCGCTAAATCCATCAAGATAGCATCTTCTTTACCGCCCTCTATCGGGTAGTAACCTTTGCGACGTCCCGATTCAATAAAGCCAGCCTTTTGATATAAAGCACGGGCGCCGAGATTAGACTCTCGCACTTCTAACATAAGCACCACAGCGCCCGATACCTTGGCCGATGCCATCACAGCTTTGAGTAATAACTTGCCGTAACCTTTGCCCTGCTGACTCGGTAATAGGCAAATATCCAATAAAGTCACTTCATCGATAATTTGCTGCACTATCGCAAACCCTAAAAGTCCTTCGATGTGATAAGTATCTGAATCCGAATCGACGTCAATATTTGCCTCAGTATTTGCACCTACATCTAAGTGAGCACTCAGCTTTAAACCTAGGACACGGTACAAGTGACCAAAACAATCGGCAAGATTCCCCTCGCTCATGGGATGGCTATGGGCCAAGGATTCAAGCTGCGCCATTTGGGGAACATCTTCAAGCGTGAGAGCCACAAGCTCAACAGGCAAACCTGCTGTCAATTGTGCTGCGAATGGTGTTGTGAATAGACTATCTACTGGTGGGATGTTCAACGCCGGTATTCCAAAGTATTGGTTATTAATGTATTTACGAGTAGAGCTTAAGACTTGCTTGGCGCTTGGCCGCTAACTTGGTCGCGCCATTGGTAAATCTGCTGCCAGAGCGCGCTTTTAGCCTGCCAACCCACCAATAAATCGGCCAACGGCTCAGACACTAACCATGCGGTACGTGGCCTAACTTTGTGACGTCGCAGATCCCAAACGATCTGTTTACCCGTATGGGGCTCACAGTCAAAATCACATTCGTCCCGCTTTATGTCGATAAGCGTTAGCACAGCGTCAATAAGCGGCTCTGCTTCTGGTAACTCACCGTTTTCATCCCAAATCACTAAATAAGGTTTCACCTTAGTGTCGCGCACTCGCCAAGTTGTCACATTCATGGCGGTTAAATAGGCTGATTTATTCATTAAGGTCAGTTTTATTCAATTAAAGTATCGACTCACAATATGCCGCTAGGATAGCAGTTCTGCCATGGCATTGTTACTGCAGCACGGCGAAAGGAGATGATATCTGGCTTTATCGCTTACGAGATTTAACACTCGGAAGTTCAATCGAATTTATAGATTTACAAAATCTAATTTACTCATTTTACATTTAATATCAGAAGATTAGACTAAACACACTCAGTAAGACAATAGAAGGAAAACGCCATGATTAACATAGGTATCAATCAAGCTCACAGAGAAGAAATCGCCGCAGGGCTAAACCAACTATTGGCTGACAGCTACAGTCTTTACCTTAAGACCCATAGCTTTCACTGGAACGTTACTGGCCCAATGTTCACTAGCTTACACTTGCTATTTGAACAGCAGTATACCGAACTTGCCCTTGCGGTCGACCTTATCGCAGAGCGTGTACGTGCATTAGGCGCCAGAGCACTCGGCTCATATTCAGCCTATGCCGCGCTGACCGAGATAAAAGAAGATCAAGGTGTCACTCAAGCCGAAACCATGATCCGCGAACTATTAAGCGATCAGGAGCTAGTGATCCGCAATGCCAGGGCCTTGTATCCGCTGGTGAATCAAGCGAATGATGAAGCGACTGCGGACTTGCTCACCCAGCGCATCCAACTGCATGAGAAAAATGCCTGGATGCTACGCAGCTTACTCGCAGAATAATCGCTAAATAGATTATTGCTCTGACCAAAGCAAAAAGTCGCCAAGTAAACACTTGGCGACTTTTGCATTTAAAGCTTGATCAAACAGAATAGATTAGAGGTACTTAATCCAAGCCTGAGTGCTGTGCTTTTTATATTCGCTAAATCGCTTAACGGGATAATACAATGCGATGGCTAACACGCCCGCGATAAACCAAACCCATCCTATATTGCTCACGCCAAAGTACTCACCATGGTTTGCGCCAAAGATGAATTTCGCTAAAGTATAAAGCAGTAACAGCACGTACAAATGTAAGATATAGAAGAACATAGGGACTGAGCCAAACACAGACAACCCATGGCCCACTCGCGCCAATCCCCCTCCCACTTTCCCACTTGATGCAAAATACCGCTCAAAGGCCACTAAGCAAAAGAACATGCCGCCTAAGGTCACCAGTAAAAAGCTTAATGATGGCGGGTATTTCGTTAAATTGAATACCGACATCAAGGTTTCACCCAAATGTGCTCCCGACTGCCAAGGCAAGGTTTCGCCATAAAGGTTAAACCCACGTAGCACCGCAAAAAGTACCCAACAGCTGATCCCCAAAAACAATAGCTTTTGCTGGCGAGCCGATGCATCAAGATGGCTTCCGTTCGGCTTATTACTAAAAAGTGGCCCTGCAACATAACCCAGTAAGATCACCCCAATCCAAGGCAGCACGGGATAACTCACCTTAACCCTAAGCGCACCTTCGCTGACGAGATAACCGCGGTCGTGCAATATGGTCCACAGACCGTAAGCCCACTCATTGGGCTGAAAACCAATTGGCGTCAACAGATTATGGCCAAAAACAATCGCAAATCCTAAAAGGGCCATCCAAGGTCTAGGCAGGTTTATCAGCGCAGCGAGCGCTAACATACTCAGACCAATCACCCAAATCACCTGCAACCAAAGGGTGTAATAGCTGACCATCCAAGAGAGGTTAGAGAAGTTAATCACAAAAATTTCCAGCGCGATTAAAAACAGCCCGCGTTTAATCAAAAACATACGTGCTGAACGTGGCTCGCCATGGCTACGATTGGCATAAAGCCATGCAGAAACCCCGGTTAAGAACACAAAGACCGGCGCACAAAAATGGGCGGCAAAGCGACTCACAAAAAGCCCCCAAGAGGTCGAACTCAAATCCATAGGATCGCTCACCTGCATGTGAAAGAAAAACCGCTCCCGCACATGGTCGAGTAACATGATAAGCATCACCATGCCGCGCATCATATCGATACTATTAATCCGGGTGCGGCCAATAGAACGACCCAGTTCTTGCTCAGCAAAACCTGAAGATAACGCTGGGTTAGCACTGATATTAGAATTCATAGCTGACACTCACTTTAATGCTACGTGGCTCACCCGGCACGGCCCAAAGAGCGGAATAGCTACTCGCGATGTAATGTTCATCCAGTAAGTTATCCAGATTCACTCCAAGGCTTAAGTTGTCGCTTAAGTGGGTGTTCATAAACAACCCAACTAACTGATAAGAAGGCAATTGAAAACTCGGATCGGCAGAATCACCGAGACGCGCATCCACATAACGCCAGCTAAGCCCTAGATGACCATCAATAGAAAGCCTATTCAAATCCTGTTTCAGAATCACACTCGCGGTATGCTTTGGCACATTCACCAGTGGACTGCCTGCAGGAATGAGCACGCCCCAATCAGGATTCAAGCTGTCATTGGCGGTACGGGTATTAAGATAGGCATAGGATAATTTTGCTTGTAAATCCTCCGTCAGTTCGGCGGCTAAATCGAGTTCAACCCCGCTACTTTTAGCTTTACCTAAGGTGGCAGAAAAACCAACATTGATAGGATCTGAGGTCAAGATATTGCTCTTTTGGGCATCGAACACGGCTAAACTACCGTTTATAGGAAGATCGTTTAACCAAGTACCATTAAACTTCATCCCCAGTTCAACCGACTGACTCTCTTCCGCTTCGAAGGGCTTACCCGCAAAGTCAGTTCCAGAAAGCGGTAAAAAGCCTTCAGAATAAGAGCTATAGAAACTTAAGGCATCGGACCATAAATACACCAGCCCCACCTTGGGGCTGACTCGACTATCGGTTTGCTCTGACAGAGTATCTTTCGCGACTTCACTGATATCTTGCTGATAACTATCGAACCTTAGCCCAAGGTGCAACTTCCACTTTTCAGTTAAATCCATTTGATCTTGCAGATAGGTCCCCCACGCCTTTTGAGTCTCGTTATTCTCATACAACAAACTCACCTCTGGCTGAGGCCCACCGTATTGAGGGGCATAGATATCGATGGCGTATTCACCTTTTTTGCCCCGATAACGATACAGTCCCGTCTTCAAATTGTAGTGATAGGCATCGGCACCAAGTAGCAAATTATGACGAATAAAACCCGTATCCACATGACCACTTAACTCTAGACGCAGTGAATTATCCTCAGAGGCGTAGTCACGATATCTGTGCTGCCTAGTCAGCGTGCGACCATCATCAAATAGCGATTGCCGCCCCTTTGCTAACTCAGCATCAGACGAATAACCCTTCAAGCTAGAGTCTCGGTAGTTATAGCCAGCAGTTAATGACCAATCATCATTTAATTCATAGTCATAGGTCAGCTGATGCCCTGTGGCATTCACCTCCGTTGCGCCATCATTAGGCTCACCTAAATAACGCGAGCGGAGTACGGTATTAATATCGTTATTGAGCACAATAATGCCGCGATCGAATAGCTGTTCCTGCTTGAGATATTCCATTTCATACAGCAAGGAAGCTTTTTCGGAAATCTGCCAACGCACAGACGGCGTAACGATTTTTTTATCGCTAAACACATAATCACGAAAACTATCGTGTTCCTGCCAAGCGCCATTAATCCGAAATGCCAAGTTATCGGTTAAACCTGAGGTCACATCACCTTCTAACCGATATTGGTCGAAACTCCCAGCCGACGCCTTTAAATAACCACTGGTTTCATATTGGGGTTTCTTAGTGACGATATTAACTGTGCCACCGGGCTCCGAGCGGCCATAAAGTGCTGAACCTGGGCCTTTTAAAATCTCGACATAGGCAACGTTTGATAAATCTCTATGACCACTAAAGCCTCGGCCACCATTAAAGCCATTGATTAAATACCCCGATGGCATGTTTTCGTTGCCCGGAAAGCCGCGTAGGGAAAAGCTATCCCATAAACCACCGCCATTGTTTTGCCGCGCCACACTCGCGGAATAGTCCAGTACATCTTGAAACCGCGTCAGCCCCGCATCTTTTATCAATTGCTCGTCTAACACACTGATCGCTTGGGGAAGTTCAGTTGAGGACACATTGCCACGATAGGCTTGGCGATAGTGGATACTTAAACGTTCAATGTCAGTGTCAAGCACTGCGTCACTCACAGTATCAATAGCTTGTGAACTCGATTGACTGCTTTCTGCGGCCAACAACATTGAAATAGGATTGAGCACAAACAAGGCGCCCAGCAACAGCGCAGTGCGCTTAGGGACATAAAAAGAAGTCATTTTCACTCCGAAAATAAACAGCATCGGCGCCTTAGCTAAGCCAAGGCGCTCAAAGTTAATTAAGATAAATTGAATAAACAGTAACTTATGCTGTTATGGGCGGAGCACGACTATTGAAGAAACGACTAAAAGGTCGCTTAAAGGAAACGGCCTGAAACTCAACCGAAATATAACCCTGTTGAGCGAGTTGAAAATGAAAGGGTGTACTGGTTAGCGCATGTTGCAACAGGTGCTGATGTAAGCACAGCGAACAATTGGCCTTGGAGTCTTCACTAGCATGGGAAACACTGTGAACAGCAATGGCAACAGACAATAGCACCAATATGGCAGCAAGCCATATTGCTAGGGTGCGTCTTGTTTGTATCACACTATTCAAACCCTACTTCCTCAGATAATTTGGCAGGCGATTGTATGTTAAGCACTACTAAAGTTGCAAACCGATTTACCTAAGCCGTAGGGCTTAAATGTTACAAGAGGTAACTTATCTCATGAGTCATTAGCTATGCCGTCCATAGACTATTTGCAGCCAGCTACTTTACATAACCCTTTAACACATCATCAATCATAATATTAAGGGATGTTATGCCCGCACCTGTGATATACCAAGCCTCGGGATCCACAAAAATAATGTTCCCCGTCTTCCAAGCATTGGTCTCACGCAAGAGAGGGTTATCTATGGACTGTTTATCCAATACGGGGCTTCGCTCCATCACTGCGGTTCTGTCTACCACGTAAATGATGTCGGGATTGTTTTCAAGAATAAACTCGCTTGATACAGGTTGACCGTGCAATCCCATCTGCTCTGATAAGCTAGCGGGTTTAACCCCTAGCGCACTGTAAATGAACCCATAGCGTGAACGAATACCTAAAAATCGAAAAGCGCCATTATTATGTAGCACCACCAATGCTTTTTCTGGCCTGTCCTTAATGACCATTCTGGCGGCTTGGATCTTAGTTTCCAGTTCATCCACTTTATGTTTTGCCAAGGTTTGCTTATCGAATAATTTACCCAGCATCAATAAGTGTTTTGTGACTATACCAAAGTAATCGCTGTTGCTGTCTTGGTAATCAATATCCAAATGAATGGTTGGTGCCAAATTGGAAAGCGCTTGATAATGACTAGCTTGAACGGATGACATCAGCACCAAATCGGGTTTAAGTGCATAAATACGTTCCATATTGGGTTGAACGATAGCGCCTAAATCAACGATATCACTATTGTTGCTGTAGTCTTTCAGGTAGTAAGGAACAAAATCCTTTGGCATGCCGACAATGGGAACACCCAACTGTTCGAGATAGTCGACTTCATTCATATCTAAGGCGGCAACGCGTACTGGCCGTTTTGTGATAACAGTAGTGCCCAACTTATGATCTACCTCTATCGGGGCAAACTCCAACTCAACCGTTGAAGCACTCGTATCCGATGATGCAGGCTGTAATGACTCGGTTTTATTGTCGCAGGCCAGCAAAAAAGCCGAGCTAAATAATAGAATCGCTATCACTTTAGTCCCACTTCTACATTTCGACGTCACTTGTATTCTCCTTGTAAGTTGAAGTTGAAATAGTTACATACAGTTCCTTGACTCGTTTTCAGCACCTCAAGATCCAGTTCGTACAGGGCTTTCAGCCTTTGCGCTGTAACAACCTCTTCAACGGGTCCAGCGCAGTGCACAACGCCTTGCTTCATACCGACAATATAGTCGGAGTAGTTAGCCGCAAAATTGATATCGTGAACCACTAACACTACCGTTCGTTTGTAATCGTCACACAGATGGCGAAGTGCCCGCATTATGCTAACGGCGTGTTTCATATCCAGATTGTTGAGCGGTTCATCTAACAATAAATAATCCGTTTGCTGCGCAATCGCCATTGCCAGAAAAGCCATTTGGCGTTGTCCGCCGCTAAGTTCATCAATAAATACATTGGCTAATGACTGTAAAGCTAAAAACGACAGCGCTTCATCAATGGCGCGATGATCTTCCTTTGTGAGTGCCCCTTGGCTATAGGGAAAACGACCAAATGCCACTAACTCCCTGACCGTCAGGCGTAAATTGAGGCTGTTAAACTGACGCATGGTTGCCACTTGCTTGGCATAATCCTTCAAGGGAATATTGTGGATAGCAGTACCTTTGAGTAATACCTCGCCCTGCTGGATATTCAGTAACCGACCAATCGACATCAGTAAGGTACTTTTGCCGGCACCGTTGGGGCCGATGAGAGAAGTCATTTGATGTTCGGGAAATTGTGCAGTGACATTTTTTAGCACAGGTTTCGCGCCATAAGACTGATATAAGTTATTGACGGTTATCACACTGCGCTCCGAGGTTTAAGAATTAAGACAAAGAAATAGGCGCCACAAAATAGATTAATTAACAGCCCAACACTGGTTTGATAATTAAACAGATGCTCAACAAGCATTTGCGCGATCAGAAAAACCGAGATAGCAACGGCGCATCCTGTTATCAAAGTAAATGAGTGCGACGGATGCCTTGCCAGTGCATAGGCCATGTTCGCGACAAATATCCCCATAAAAGCAGTCGGCCCCACTAAACTGGTTGATATTGCGACCAATACCGCGATAAGACCCAATAGCAGGCGCACCACTTTTTGATAATCAATACCAAGAGAGATAGCTTGCTCCCGCCCCATCAGTAATACATCAAGTACAGCACGCACTCTCCAAGCGGCAATACACACGGCACTGACAAGTACTAGAGAGATAAGCAATTGCTCTGGTTGAGCGCGGTTGAACGACGCTAAGCTGTAGCTCTGGAAAATAGAAAACTCACCGGGACTGATAGAATATTGGATTAACTGAGTAAAACTGCCTAACACCACAGTGAGCACTAAGCCCACAAGCAGTAGGAAGAACACATCATGTCGATCTCCGCTAAATAGCCAGCGGTGAATCGCCATTGAGTAAAGCAACATCACCACGACTGAGACAAAGAAATTGCTGTTAGCGGTGATCAGAATACTGCTGCCCGTCCCTAAGATAAGGATCAACAGTGCCTGCAAAATCAAGTAAACCCCTTCATACCCCATGATAGATGGCGTTAAAATGCGATTTCCGGCTAAGGTCTGAAACAGTATCGAAGAAAACGCAATACAGACACCACCAAGGCAAATAGTGCCCAAACGCACCAATCGATTCGGTATGACATAGTCAAAATCAAAGCCTGAGCCCATCAATAAAAATGTGACTGCCAACATAATAGGCAGCCCCCAGCTCAAAAAACGCCATGCACTGTCTTTCATTTGATTTTCCAAACGATAACTAAAAATATGAGTCCACCTAAACAGCTCGCCGTTAGACCTATAGGAATTTCAAAAGGATACAAAATAAGTCGACCAAGTAAGTCACAGATAATCAGTAGCGTTGCGCCAGCAAAGGCGATAATAGGCAAGGTGCGTTTTAAATTATCGCCGTAACGCATAGCGACAAGATTAGGAATAATCAAACCAATAAATGGAATGCTCCCGACTGTGATAACTGTGGTCGCTATGGTCAGGGAAACCAGCACTAACCCTAAGATAACTAGGTTGAAATAACTCAGGCCGAGTGTGGTAGCCAAGCCTTCGCCCATTCCTACAATGGTAAAGCGCTGTGCATAAAGGTAGGTCAGTATGACTACGGGAAGGATCAGATAGATGATTTCGTAGTTACCTTGCACGATTTTTGAAAAATCACCCAACATCCATCCCTGCATACTCTGCATCATATTGTTTTGATATGCATAAAGTTCCGCTATCGCACTGAGTACACTGCCAAACATAATCCCAATAATTGGAATGAGCACCGGACTCTTATACCGAATACCACGAATAATCAGAATAAAGGCTAAGCTCGCAAGCAAGCAAAAAACTAAAGCCCCCAACATTCTGGCGGTGCCCCCCATACTCGGGGCATGAATGATTGAAATTAATATGCCTAGTTTGGCGGCATCAAGCCCGCCACAAGTAGCAGGTTCAACAAACTTGTTTTGCACAATCTGCTGCAATATCACACCACAGACAGCGAGCCCTACACCTGAGCAAATCAAGGCAAAGAGCCGCGGCAAGCGACTCGCAGATAACACCAACCAGACATCATCCGATAACGTCAGCATCTGCGTTACAGATGCATACTTTGCGCCTAGCAGCAATGAGGCAAAACAAAGCACAAAAAAGCACGTCAGTGCATAAACCACCTTCACAAGCTGATACTTCCTATACGCAATAAATCTTGTACTAATCTGCAGCCGCTATGAGGTTTTCATATCGACGCGCTATGTTTGAGCCTTATCGGATCCCCCTGCCTTTTGGGCATGGGTAACGGCAATACCCGCTAACACTAAGTCACGTTTTCGCTCCCACCATTTGCGGGCGCCCACCTTCATGATGTCTACCATCGCATTTATCTGCTCAGCTTTATCAGGGAGCTTGGTGGCTTCATCTTCCCAAATTGCGATAATTCGCTCTTTACGTGTCCGACCATCGGCTTCTGGTTTAGTGGTTGACCACCATCCCAAAAAGCACTCCCCCACCATGTCAACTAAGATATCAACGGCAAGCACAGCCTCATCGAGGGAGAAGCCTTTGCGTTGCAGCTTTTCGACCGATTCAGCAAAAGAACGTATACCCGATGACGGCGTAACACTGGCCTGATGGATAGACTCAGCGAGGCCAGGATGACGCTCATAGAGTGCCCAAATGGCATCGGTCAATATGATCAATTCACTCCGCCAATCGGTGGCTGCTGGCGCTCGCCAGTCCAGCTCATTGATAGCAAGCTCAGCAGCAATGGAGATAACATCATTTCGACCTGCCACGTGATGGTAGAGGGAAGAATGATCGACCTTTAAATGCGCGGCTATAGCAGGGATGGTCGCTTGATCAACCCCAATCTCCAACGCAGCTCTGGCGATAGCCTCACGGGAAATACGGCTAGGTCTGCCACGCTGGCGTTTTTGAGTAGGTTGCTCCGGTACTTGTGTCATATCGATAAGGTTTCCAAGGCAAAAAAGCCATTCTAACCGCTCTTGCTACCCGCTGCATGGCAATAGCCAATACCGCGGGTAGAAGCTAGCCGCTAAAACTTCGCCCTAACGCCTACACCTATTTCTCGAGGTTCAAGTAAATATGCATCCACGCCTCCAGTACTTCTGTCAGCCATTTTTGCCACGGGTGCACGTTCATCCAGCAAATTGCGTGCATAAACAAAGGCTTCAAAATATTGGTTGATTTGATAGGAAGAATTCAGGTTTACCGTAGTGTAAGATCCCACTCTTAACTCAGGCTCATTGGTATCCGTTGAAAAGTATCCATCCGTATGGCGCACATCACCGCTCACTTTGATAGTGTCAGTGATTGAATAGTCAAACCCTATATTGAACATATATCCCGGCGCTTTACTAAACTCGTTGCCGACAAACTCCTCGCCACGGTAGTCATTAAATTCACTTATCTCAGTTTCAAGTAAACCCAGCCCACCATATAGACTAAAACTATCGGCAACTTTAAAGTTCCAATCTAATTCAATCCCATAGCTTTGCGCTTCATCAGCATTAATAATGACAGAACCAAAGGGACGTCCATCGAGGTAGTCAGTAACTGAACGTTGTGAATCCTTAAAGCGGGTGTAGAAGAGATTACTATTTATGATTAAGCGTTGTTCAAGCAGATCGATACGGGTAAAAAGTTCATAGTTCCATGCCGATTCGGCATCGAATGTATAATATTCGCCGCCGCGGAAGTTAATACCTGTTCCCCCAGGAATTTTACCTTCACTGATCATAGCGCCGACCAAGACGTTATCTGTCAGATCATAGGACAGGACAACCTTAGGTAATAAAGCCGTAAACGTCTCTTCATATTGATGGCGCACACCTGGGATGTAGCTGGCAATACCATCGTGGCTAATTTCATCAGACTGATAACGAAGAGCGCTGGTGAATGCCCACTTGGGTGAGAAGCGCCATATGACTTCACCGTAGGGGGCAAAACTGGTATGTCTCAGGTCGGCGTCGGCATTACCAAATACGTTGTTCAGCTTGTTGTTGGTTTTATCATCCCAGTAGAAGACACCGACAACCCCACTAAACTCTGAACTCTTGTCACCAAAGTTCAGCCTTATATCATTCGAAAAGTTTTCATTATCTCGTTTTGCAATCCCTTGATAAGGTGCTGCGAAGCGATAATCAAACTGCCCTTCTGAATACTGCAGTTGGTTATGCAACTTCATCCCATTGTCGAACACATATTCAAGATCAAAAATTCCAACATGATTGCTGACTTCTTGATTATCCTGAAAAATTGAACGATTTTCTAAGTCATCATAGGGTTCTGATACCACCTCGTTTCTGGGACGTTTAGCCTCAGTGGAGGAATAAGTCAGCATGGCGGAAAAGTTGCTGTATTTTTCGGGTTCCCATAACAACTTCGCCCGTAGATTTTGGTTTTTAAACTCAAAATCTAAATCATGGGCAGTAAATTCTGGGTTAACGTAATCAACAAAGGTATCTCTAGCGCTGTAATCTGCGCTAATTCTTGCGGCAAAGTCATTACTTAGCGCACCAGATGCCATAACCGAAAAACGCTGCTTATTTCGACTGCCATAAAGTGCTTGCGCTGCAAATTCTGGCGTATAAGTGGGGTTATGGGTATGGATGACTACGGCGCCAGCAATACTGTTGGCTCCTTGACTGGTCGTTTGCGGACCACGGTAGACTTCAATAGACGACACATCCCACACGCCTGCGGCACCTAAATCCAGTTCTGCGGGGCTCAGATATTTACCATCAACACTGATAGTTGCCCCAGGCACAGGCTTAGATAAGTAGGCATTACCCGCTGCAACAGGCCCTTTAGTATCCGTTCCGCGGATAATGGGCGCATCGGTATTTCCGGCATAAATTAAGTTTGGCGTACCGCCGAGAATTTCAGAAATCGTTGATTGGTCGGCATTTTTCCTCAACTGTTCTTCAGTGATCACTGTCACTGAGCTCGCCGTTTCTTTCAGCGTGCGCTCGATTTTCTGACCGTAAACTGTGATGACTTCAATATTTCCCGCTGCATCTTGTTGCTTGGATTGCTTATCCGGAGCAGTTCCACTGTCAGCAATAGTTGAGCCTGAAATAGCGCTAAGCCCCAGCGCAAGAGAACCGATAACCCACTTTGATTGTGGGTAAAACTTACCAAATCGGGGCATGTGTAATAACTCCTTATACGAAAGATTTGTTGCCAATGAGAATAATTATCAATTATATTATCGCCGTTCAAAAAATTTATCAACACTGTGTTGATAAATAAAAATGACCGCTTAATATGGTCGCCATCTCATGGCGGTTCAATTTTTATGAAACAAGGAATTTGGCTCGTGGATGTTCATTTGCCCATAAACTCTGGCACTCAGACTATTTTTTACTCTGCAATATCAAGACTTCATCGCTTCATTGGCCTTGTGTTAATCACACTTTCCAGACCGAAGCCCAGCCTGTTCCACTTCGATTTTTTAGGTGAACATTAAAATGCAGCGACTTTTCAGTCCCACTTCAACATTAGCCTTCGCCCTACGTCCGGCGATTCCCGCACTCACTTTCGGAATGCTGCTAGCGGTAGGTGCTGGCGTGACGACACTAGGTGCACTCTGGTGCATGATTCAACTTATTGCAGGCCATCATTCGCTATGGTTAGCGGGGGCGCTCATATTTGGGGTCGTGTCAGCGTTACTATCCGCTGGCGCATCTTGGGTTAACCACAATGCTGAGGCGCAATTTTCTGGAAGATTAAGGCGTCATGTTGCAGCGCATCTTGTCAGGTTGCCACCAAGTACCTTGGCAAAATATAAGGGCGAAAAGTTAAAGCGATTAATGGTCGATGACATAGCGTCATTGCATCATATGATCGCGCATTTACCCTCTGAGCTAGCGACCTTTATCATTGTCCCTGCTATCACTATTGGTTTGCTGATCTTAAGCGCGGACTTAGTGGCATTACTTGCCCTTATCCCAGGCCTAGTCGCCGCACTTTTCTATTTGGTGGTGATCCCAAGGCTTGCTGCAAAACAGGGTGAAGCACGAGTCAATGTGATGGGAAATATCACTGCAGCAGTAAATGACTACGCCCGTGGTGCGCCTGTATTTCGCATTTATGGCGCACAAACTGGTGCTATGGCCGATTACCAAAAGGCAACGACACATTTTATTGGGGATATTCTTGAGCGGGTAAGCAAGGTATCAACTTCAGTCGCCGTGGCCACATCACTACTGCAGGCTGTCTGTACTTTTGCCATTGTCTATGCCATCGGGTATGAATGGCCCCCAGAAAACCTTGCTGCAGCCTTGTTCTTCAGTCTGGCCATAGTCACGCCAGCCCTAAAGCTCGGGCATGGGCTTGATTATCTCGCCACGGGCCGCGCTGCCGCTCAGCGGCTAACGGATTTTCTTGAGCAGTCGAGAGTCCCTGTTGGTAGCGGCAATATTGAGCTTAATACACCTATGCCGCTCACCCTCACGAATGTTGTGCCTTCACTGTCTACAAGCAATCAATCTGTGCCCATTAACTATCAATTTAGATCTGGCAGAGTGACAGCAGTTACAGGGATCAGTGGTGTTGGTAAATCCACATTACTGCGCTTATTAGCTGGCATGGAGCCGCTACATGCCGGAGATATTCGACTCGCTGGTATGGTACTCAAAGAGATGGATGAAGCCTCGATTAATCGCGCGATCATGCTATTACCACAAAGTGCGGGACTACTGGCGACCTCCATCGCCGACAATCTCGCGCTCACCGCACCTTGTGCCACGGATGACGATTACTTAGCAGCATTACACTGTGCGCAATTGGATAAACCCTTAAATACTCATGCAAGCACACTGTCTGGCGGTGAAATACAACGCGTTAATCTTGCCCGTGTGTTTCTTTCACCCGCTAGGGTGATATTGCTTGATGAACCCACATCGGCCCTAGACAGCGAAACGGCGTTTAACGTGTTCACAGCACTACGCCATCACGCAAAAACAAACCACAAAACGATTGTGATGGTCACCCATGACTTAACGCTTGCCGAGCTGGCGGATGACAAGCTCGCACTCAAGCATCACAGGGAAGGAGAAGGCCAATGATAAATCGTCCCCAAGATTACGCAGCCATAAAGCACTTAATACCTGTTGCCTGCGGTTGGGCTGTGGCGGCCATATTGGAAGCGGCATGCTACATTCAACTGGCTTTAGCCATTACTCAGCAGCAATCACCGCAAAAAGTGCTATCGATTGCCGCAATAACCATACTCACCACAATACTGGCTTCGCGTTCAGGTTTTTGGGCTGGCGCAAGGCTGGCCAATGCGCTCTACAGTGCATTAGGCACGACCATGCAACAAGCGAAACTCTCTTGGTTTACACCGAGTGTCAGGACACTACTCATAGAAACTGTCTCTCGGAGTATTCCTGGCTTTATGAGTATTCCGGCACATCAATTTCAGGTATTTATTCATGCACCGCTTATTCCGCTCTGCATTACCTTTGGCATAGGATTGATCGGTGGCATACCACTGGTACTAATGTTGGCTAGCTTGTTGCTGATGTCATTTGTGATTCAGAGTATGGCGCAACGAGCCCTTGCCCGCGCAGATATGGACCGAAACAACACTGAATTGGCTGCAGAGCAGTCAACTCTTGAACTGATCGACCACTTAGAGTTACTGCGCACAGCAGCAGGATATAGCGGCGCAACAACACGGGTGGAGCAAAACTGGCAAACACAAGAAATCGCATTGGAACGAACTAATCGCGCCGCTGCTATAGCAACATTACTGTCGGCTATCGCCAGTTTTTTACCTATTGCAGGCATGGCACTCTACCTGGTGCTATCCGGTATAAACAATACGATAATGCTGCTCGCTGTTTTGATGTTGACCATGCGCGCGGCGGCGCCACTTGAGACTCTCGCCGTGGCGGCAATAAGCATTAATGATCAGTTAGCGGCTATTAAACACTATCGACAAGCGACTCATGCGCCAACGCTCAAAGAGCCAAGCCAAGCGCAACAAAAGACACCGAACAATCATACAATCGAATTGAATAACGTAACATTTCCCCCTGCGGTGCAAAATATCAATGCCACTATCGAATCAGGTGAACGCGTGCTGATTTGTGGCCCGAGCGGTTCAGGTAAAACCAGCTTACTTAAGCTATTGATGCGCTTTGATGATCCCACCCTAGGCCTGATCACTTTGGGCAAGGTGCCGCTCACGTCAGTTCCCGCAACTGAACTTGCCCGCTTTTTCGCCTATGTGCCGCAGGATCCACTCATCTTTACAGGCACCATTGCCAGTAACATTCGTATTGGTAACCCTGATGCCGACGATCAAGCCGTAGATAAAGCGGCACGCCAAGTGGCTCTGGATGAAGTATTAGACAGATCAGAACTGGGCATTTACCAAGAAGTCGGCCTGCAAGGCGCAGGGTTATCGGGAGGGGAACGCCAAAGGCTTGCCTTAGCACGCGCGCTTATCAAAAATGCACCGATTCTGATAATGGATGAGGCCACCTCGGCATTGGATGAAGAGACAGAAAAGCGTGTAGCCAAGGCTATTTGCGAACAGAGTTGTACATTGGTTTTAGTTTCGCACCGAAACCAATCACTTTGGCAGCCAACCAAAATAATAGAATTTCATCAATCAGTTGCCTCAAAGTAGGATCGGCTTTCTACGCATTAAAAAACTGAATTACAGATATCTGACACAGATTACAGTGATTAATTTGTCGTTACAGACCAACATCTCAATGAGCAATAACTGCAGCCGAAATGACATGAATCATTTCGACTGCAGTTATTGCTCGTGCAAAGGAAGATGAGCATCGCTGTAGAACCGACCAAGCCTTGTTGGCATAACGCTCACTGAATCAAAGCATAAATACTCGAGCTTCCTCTCGCTTTTGAGCTATAAAATCCCTCAAATTATCAGCTACCCGTTAATAAACTAGTAACCATATTTTGCGACAGGGTGCCAGTTTTTATTAACATCATCTTCAATAAACTTTTGTTTTTCTTTGATTAAATCCGATTCAACTAACCCTATCGCTTGATGGGCCTTTTCCTTAGTACTGATATCTGGATAAGTAACTTGAGTCACGTTAAGTTGCTTCAATATTCCAGCGAGCAGATGACGTGCTTCGTTCGCTTGTTCGATGGCTTTATCTAAAAGCTGCTTACCTTCTTGTGGATTATGTGCATATAAACCATGTGAAGACATGGCAAAGTCCCAGCGCCACTGACTGTGTCGTATCGCCATAATGGGCTCATTCATATTCTCCCATTTAGCACCTGCATCCCATGCCGCTTTGGCTTCATAGTGGGCCTTGACGAGCAGAGCTTCAACTTCGCGGGCTTTGGTCTCAATCGTTAATTTATTGGCCGCGAGCTTGGTTTCAATTTTGGTTTTACTGCTATGGCAGCCACTGCAACTGTTATCAAAATGCGGTAAGGCTTTATCAACTTTATGGCTAGTAAATTCAACACCTTTTGCATCCTGCTGGGTTGGCATATGGCAGGTAATGCAAGTGACACCGACTTCGGCATGTTTACTGCGACTCCAGTGTTCAAACTCAGGATGACGTGCTTTGAGTATGGGCGTTTTCGAAAGAGGATGGATCCATTCGAAGAAGCGGCGAGTGTCATAATATTTTTCAATATCGTCGGCTGTGCTGCCAAAAATCCAAGGAATATTTACAACATTACTTTTTTCCGGACGGAAATAGTAAGTGACATGACACTGACCACATACCTGCGCACCTTGCATATCGGTATCTTGTTTATCGAATGGCAGGTGAATTTTAGCCATAGCCTCTTGGGCATGGGGGCGAGGTAAAGTTAACTTATTAGTGCCAGATTCATGGCAATCACTGCAATACACTACGCTTTGGATCTCTTTGCCCAGATCGGTAAAGTTTTTAGCGGAGTATCCTTCAAATCCCAGTTGTTCAATCAATCTAGGGGCATCCGGTGTCTTGCAGGTCCAACAACTGGCGGATAATCCTTTCTCTCCAGCCTTAGGGGGGACACCTGTACGTAAAGTATGCGTCACATCAGCAACGGCAAAATGGTGTCCACGTGGGCTATGGTACTCTTTGGCATAGGAAGATCCTGCCCAGAGTATGATGCTGGCGGGATAATTGGCGAGCATATCCTCGCGCTCGACCTGTTCAGAGGTCGCTTGCCAAGATTGATATTGGTTAGGGTATTTTTGTTGATTGCTAGTATCGGAAGCCGCTACAGATGTACATGTAGTTATGGCGAGCAAGCAAATCATTTTTAGCAATGTAACTGTTTTCAAATAAGTTTTCACTTTGTATCCTTTTGTCCTAACATCAATATTAACCTGGGCGCCCATCGATACGGGGGCGAGAAAGTATCGGCAAGTAATGCCATACAAACAGTGCAAATGCGATAAACCAGCAACTGCCAGCCAACCATAACCAGACTTGGGTGTGGGCCGGAAACCAGATGGGCATTAGCGCCCTGAGCAGTGCCGCTAACGGTAGGCAAATAAATGCCAAGATCATCTTAGGGCCCTCATAAATATTTCGACTTGTGTGCCCGAGTGACACTCTGGAAATCATCGAAAGACACAGGGTAGCCATACAGCCAATAGCAAATAGGTGAAGCAAACTGCGATAGGCATATTCATTATCGAGATACCAACTCATGGCTAACAGGCTGAGTGGCAACATTAAATAGGCAAGATGCAAGGACCACAGCATAGGTTCTTTCAGTGTTTTATGGGGTAACCAGCGTGCAAATCGGACCAGCTGCAAGAGCCCTGCAATGAGCAGTAAGCCTCGCTCGACTTCCAGAGGTATAAGGTGGATGAGTGATTGAATGACGAGCAAGATCATTGTCAGGATCAGCGGGTATTCAATCCAAGTTAAGGGTTCTGCTTTGGTGGCCTTAATGCGCATCGCGGTAAAGAATGGAATGACACGCCCACCGACTATGGTGATAAGTAAGGCTAACCACCATAACATCGCCTGCCAGATCTGGTTGGCAAGGATAAAATCGCGTTCAAATAAAGCGTAATAGCTGACATTGTTAATCACGAGTGCGGCAAACAACATGAGCGGAAAACCAATATTGCGCCATTGCTTCACCTTATAAATGCAGCGCCATAGAGTAAGGCTTGCCATACCAAGGAACAAGGAATCAAACAAGGCGGGCAAAATGAGCGGAACTTGCATTGGGAGTAAGAGGAATAATCGTGCCAGTAACCAGCAGCTAAAGGTCAATGCGAGTGGCCATCCCTTTAATGTGGGTTGGTTGGTCCAATTTTGAACGGCAGTCAGCAAAAATCCACACACAATTGCCATAGCGAAACCGAACAGCATTTCATGTGGATGCCACCATAGCGGCAATATCTTGATCCAAAAGGATGAAGGGAAAAAGCTATATTGGGGAGTAAACCAAGTTAATAGCCACAAAGGGATATATAGCGCAGCTAATATTGCTCCCCCGAGGAAAAAAGGTCTAAAGCCTAAGCGCCATAACGCGTGAGTACGTTCGGTTTGTGTAGGATCATCAATATTTAGCATAGTTGTTAGCCGAGTAGCAGAACGATGATGAACACACTTAAGATGCATTCAATATAGTTCTTATATTGTACTGTTATGACCTTCAATTCAAACTAAATCTTAGATTTTGGAACTAAGATCCCAAAGATGAACAAAAAATAAAGTGTCGTGGAATACTCATTTCTGACGGCTAATAGTCTTGATCAATGTACTGTGGGTTCATGACAGGCAAAGGTTCAATGCAGACTTTTACACAAGTAACGGCACAAACCAGTCACACATTCGTAAATTTTAGATAGGATAAATACCGTTTTGATTTAAATAACCGTGGCTTTGATTGGCCTATCTTATTTCGAACACAGCCAAGACTTTGATAGCACAGGCAGCTCAATTTATAACGGCGATGACAGTTGCAGATGATTATGTGGTAACTCGCTTTAGCGTCGATTATCAAGCTAAAAACTGGCGGATTAGTGACTTCGCCAACAACCTATTTGATGAACAAGCATTGGCAGTAAATAGCCTACAAGCCGCAGTTATGTTGGAGGGTTACGACAAAAAAATGGAAATAGTACCGGCAATTGGTAGTGTTAAAAAATGGCAAGTTATTCAATCCAAGCAAAATCATTTTTTACGCTTTATTCAACGCAAAAGAAAACGGCTCGCATATTTCTATGCAAGCCGTTGTTTTATTTGGCAGGGGTGGCAGGACTCGAACCCGCAACCATCGGTTTTGGAGATGGTAATTTAAAACATAAAAATCAATCAGATAAGAATTTTTTTAGAAAGCTAAAATCGGAAAAACATCTAATAAGCACATGATTATTGATGTTTTACATTATAAATTTCTAACTATTTTAATCATATAAAAGGATATTTATTCGCACTCACTTAGCTATCACATTCTTATAGGATTTAGATGAGTAACCTCAATATGCTCTGCCTCTAACTCGTTTTTGTCGGATAGACGGCATCTGTTACCAAGTGCCGCCCTCCTAAGAACCGTACGTGCAACTTTCACTGCATACGGCTCAAGCCTCCACTAAGGCGTGTTCTGTTACCCAGCACCCTATATAGCAGCTAAGACAGGATCGAACCAAGAGTTTCGACCTTCCTTTGCCTGTTTCCGCTTACTTAAGTAAGCTTCGTATTCGGGGTCGTAAGGTATGGCTGCGCTCCTGATTTTCACATGTCTCTTTATCA
>NZ_JAKKRW010000021.1:0-101612 GCF_025653905.1 Shewanella sp. SM71 | reverse complement strand
AACGCAAACGCGCCGATGGTAGTGTGGGGTCTCCCCATGTGAGAGTAGGTCATCGCCAAGCGCCTAATTTAGGTTAACGTGTAGACGTTAAGCTAAAGGAGCGGTAGTTCAGTTGGTTAGAATACCGGCCTGTCACGCCGGGGGTCGCGGGTTCGAGTCCCGTCCGCTCCGCCAACATTAAGAGATAAGCCTCATCGAAAGATGAGGCTTTTTTCGTTATGGTGTCGCGGATAATTCGTGTCAGTGACGTTGATGCTTCGTGCTCGAAGTACATGGTTATCCTCATACTCGGCCATCATGTAGATGACATCCTTACCAGAATATGAATTTTTTGTTTTAAAGCTAAACCTATTCTATTAATTAGCAAAATTTATCCATTCCCGAAAGCCCAACTGGTCATCCTCTGTAGCTCCTCAATGCATTCAGGCTATCGAGCATTACATAACAATATCCGCCATACCTATTGAAACAACGATTTGCCAATGTGTGCTGCCTTGGCCATGACTACGTCTGCTCTATCGGATTCAATTTGATTCAAACGGTTGCTGTCTAATGGCACTAGGACGTGTTCCTGTTGTAGCCCAAAGCCATGCTACTTCATTTTCAAAAAGGGTAGATAAGCGCACAGATGCCGCAAGGTGCGCTTATGAAGGAGGACTACTGGTTGTGCTCAGAATGTTTGCGATGGAGAACTTCAAGTAGTTCATCTTCGAGTTCGAAGCGTGTTTCCATGTTATGGGCGAGCTCAGATAGGTCTTTATCGAGTTGATATAATACGAAATCGTCTTGTGTTTCCGCATATTTATCGTTGAAATCTAATGCTGCATTCGTGGTTGGCGTGATTTTGGGCAATACTTGTTGCGCGAGCGTTTTGCTTGATTCGCCATATTCACTGCAGGCATTAACGACTTTATCATAGACCTCGAAATGTCCTTCGGAGACATAGTCAACTAATAAGTCACAGAAAGATTTAACATGTTCGAACGAGGGAAGCGATTTTTCTGATTTACTATAAGGAGGAAGCCCAGCAATTTGGCAGTAATGCACTAACAGTTTTCGACGGTTTTTTAGCCATTGATCAATAAGCTTATTTGAACCGCCCCACTTCTGTTCTGCTTTTTCGAGTTCTCTCAGCATGATGCATTCCATTTAAGTGCCAGCACATAACTCTAATGTAGGGACAAGTTGCTAATCGATCAACTCTTTTCATGCGAATTTGCGAGAATGACGAAATGGACAAACCAGCTGTTTCGTATCGAAAAATGCAAATAAAAAGCCCAACGATAGAAACCTATCGTTGGGCGAGTAAAGTTTATAGCAGGCTCGATGCGACGAGCTTCTTGATTGTTCTTGCTAGCGCAGACTTTTTATACCAAAGGCGGGGAACCGGCGCAACTTTTTTCTGTCTGAGTGTGACTTCGTTACGAATAAATAAGCAGTATGTTAGCTGGCTAACATTTTCCGGTTTATGCGGTCAAATCGACGCCAATGATGGGGAATAGCTCACATAAATTTGCACATAAAGGTTACATTATTCGCGTAAATGCTAAACTACCGACCCAGCGGATCTCAATAAGACTAGGAACCAAGCCCAATGGCAGAATTAAAGAATGATCGTTATTTACGCGCCCTACTAAAAGAGCCTGTCGATGTGACCCCTGTGTGGATGATGCGTCAAGCTGGCCGTTATCTTCCTGAATATAAAGCCACTCGCGCTCAAGCGGGTGACTTCATGTCTTTGTGTAAAAATCATGAGCTTGCCTGTGAAGTCACGCTGCAACCTTTACGTCGTTATGATCTTGATGCGGCGATTTTGTTTTCCGATATCCTAACTGTGCCCGATGCTATGGGTTTAGGTTTGTATTTTGAGGCGGGTGAAGGCCCACGTTTCGAGCGCCCAACAGACACTATCGATGCGATCAAAAAGCTCTCAATTCCAGATCCAGAAGATGAGCTGGGTTATGTGATGAAAGCCGTTAGCACTATTCGCCGTGAACTGAATGGCGCAGTGCCGTTAATTGGCTTTTCTGGTTCACCTTGGACCTTAGCGACTTACATGGTTGAAGGTGGTTCGAGCAAAACCTTCGAAAAAATTAAGAAGATGGCTTACGCTGAGCCAATGGCATTACACATGCTGTTAGATAAATTAGCCGATTCAGTGATCCTATACCTGAATGCTCAAGTTGCTAACGGTGCGCAATCTTTGATGATATTTGACTCATGGGGCGGTGCGTTATCGCACTCTGCTTACCGTGAGTTTTCTTTGCGTTATATGCAGAAGATTATTGATGGTCTGACACGCTTTGCCGATGGCCGTAAAGTGCCAGTGACGCTGTTTACTAAAGGCGGTGGTTTGTGGCTAGAAGCGATGGCAGAAACTGGCTGTGATGCACTAGGTTTGGATTGGACGGTAGACATTGCCGATGCCCGTCGTCGTGTAGGCCATAAAGTGGCATTGCAAGGCAACATGGACCCATCTATGTTGTATGCGCCAATTCCACGTATCGAAGAGGAAGTGGGCCATATTTTAGCGGGTTATGGTGAAGGTACTGGCCATGTATTTAACCTAGGCCATGGTATTCATCAGCATGTCGATCCAGAACATGCTGGCGCCTTTATCAAGGCGGTTCATGCGCAATCAAAGCAATACCATAAATAATTTTGGGTTTGCGAAACAGGCCCGCTTGCGGGCCTGTTTTATATCCGACATTTGAATTTGATAGCGTTGGAGCTTCTGGCGAAGGTATCTTTATGGATTAGCGTATGCGGTGGTTTCTATCGTCTGCGAGCTTAATGAGTCTTACTTTTAAATAACGACTTAAATACCCTATATTCACATACTGATTATGTGTGAATTATCTTGATAAAAAGTAAAATTCAGAATTGTTTAATTTATAAATTTTATTTTTAAATCAAAGGTATGAAATGGATTTAATTGCATGAAAATGTCTACTTTAGCAACGACTAAAGCGAAGTGATGTTTAATACTATTCGCAAATGAGATATGTTGCATGGCGCAGTGAAGGATTATGCAAGGCCGTCAATCAATTTAGTCATAATAAGCCGTGGTAAGAGATGCACATTGGCAAGAAAATAATGGTATTTATTGCGGGCTTTTGTCTCCCTGCGGTGGTAATTGTCTCCTATTGTCTTGGTTATTGGTACGACCATCGCGTCGAGCTATTACGTCAAGATAGTGCTAACCGTGAGCTTGCCAATATCCAGCAGCAGTTTCAAATTGATGTCGATCGCTTAACCTTTCTCACTAATATCTATGCCTTACCTTTGTCTCAATTAGATGAAGACCAACTTAAAAAGCTTGAATCCTCGTGGCGCGATAGCTCAATGTCAGCCAATCTGAGTTGGTATATTCTACGGCAGGGTGAATTGCACCCTTTTTTCCCCAATGAACGTCCCTTTGAGAATGATAAGTTACGAGAAATCGCCAGTGCTATTGTCAGTGCCGATAAGCCCAGTGTTGCTGGCGCTTATTTGATGGGCCAGTATGCTTATGTCGTTACTTCCGTGGCTTCTGCGTCCAATGAATCTGTGCTGCTGGTACGCCAACTGACTGATAAAGACTTACTGGAATATGCTCAGGCCTTATTGGTTACTAAGGTGAGCATGAGCCATTCTCGTGAAGTTACACCAACAGTTGATGGTGTGCACAGTGACGCGATTAACATTCCAAGCCTGTTAAAAGATAAGCCTGTCTACCTGCAAGTACTGTTTTCCGATGGTCCCTTTAGGGAGGTTAAATTTCAACTCGATTGGGTATCGCTTGGATTTATTCTCTTTGGTGTGTTTATTGTTGGTCTTGGTTATATTTGGCTGCGTTCGGGCTTACTCAAACCCTTTAAAAATCTGATGCATCAATTGGCGCTGGTCGATCCTATGTCCAGTGTCTATCAACCCGTTACAAGCGAGGGTAATGAAGAATTAGAAGTGCTCGCCAGCCGTGTTAATAGCTTGCTGGCCAGAATTTATCAGCAAAAAGAACGCGCGAAAATCACCTTAGAATCCATTGCTGAAGCGGTGATTTTGACCGATGTCGATGCCAACGTGATTTATATGAATCCACGGGCCGAGTTGCTTCTCGATGTTGCTAGTTGCTATGCCATAGGTCAAAGCCTTGCGAGTCTGTTAAAGGCTGGGGAGCAGTTGAATCAGGCGGTTTTTACCTGCATTCGTCTCGAAGAATCAGCGCCGCAGGTCGAGAAAATCAAGCTATTAACTGCTTCGCCTCGGATTATGGAGCGCAGTATCAGCAATTTGCGTAATCACGATAAAGAAATTGTTGGTACTGTCGTGGTATTGCGGGATATCACTCAAGAAGAGTTGCTTAAACACCAGCTACAAAAAAGGGCAAATTTCGATAGCATTACAGGGCTGCTAAACCGTCAGGCATTTGATGAGCAGTTACCCCAATTTGCCGCTTCAGCCAAAACTATCGCCGTTTGTTATCTCGATTTGGAGCAATTCAAGTTGATTAACGACAGTTGTGGCCATACTGCAGGCGATCGTATGCTTGCTATGGTGGCCAAGGCAATGCAGGCTTGTCTTGGGCCACAGGAGCTATTGGCGCGCCTTGGTGGCGATGAGTTTGGTTTAGTGATTTGTAATCGTAGTGCCTTATCTGTGGCGCAATTACTGAAGCAAATGATCGCACAAGTCTCCATGCAAGTGTTGAACGATAAAAACTGTAATTATAAAGTTGGCCTCAGCATAGGTGTTGCTTTTGGCCGAGCCCCCTATATCGATGCACAAGAGTTATTAAAAGACGCTGATATCGCCTGCATTGCCGCTAAAGCTAAGGGCGCCAATCAAATTCATTTTTACGATGATAAAGATAAAGAACTCACCTACCAAAGAAATGCGCCTAAGTGGGCGGTGCGTATCGCGCAAGCGATTGAAGAAAACGAGTTGATCCTGTATTACCAACCGATCCGCGGACTAGGCAGTGGTCCGCAGCGACAACGAATGGAAATTCTGTTACGAATTCAAGAGCCCTGTGGCCGCATTTTGGCGCCTGCGCAGTTTATAGCCGCCGCAGAACGTTTTAAGTTGATGCCTGATATCGATAAAGAAGTCATCCGCAAAGCTTTTTTATGGTTGTCTTTGAACCCCGTGCTTTGGCCTGATCATTGTATTTCGATCAACCTTTCGGGCAATAGTTTAGGCGCCGAAGGTATGGTGGAATATATCGCCCAGCAGCAACACATTTTTGATATTCCAAGCCAATGTATTTGTTTTGAAATTACTGAAACCACCGCGATCCAAAATCGCAATCGTGGTATGGAAATGTTGAAGCAGTTACGTAAACTCGGTTTTTCATTTGCACTGGATGATTTTGGCAGTGGTTTTGCCTCTTATGGCTATCTGCGTGAGCTGCCCGTGGATTATGTCAAAATCGACGGCTGTTTTATTAAGAATCTCGCCGTGAATGCTAAAGACTACGCCATCGTTAAATCGATTCAGGATGTTTGTCGGGTTATGGGAATCGAGACTGTTGCTGAATTTGTTGAGAATCAGGATATTATTGACAGATTGTTGAGCATAGGCATTAACTATGCGCAAGGTTATGCGATAGGGCGCCCGCAACCCTTAGCTAATTATCGTGAGCAATATGAGATGAGGCTTGCACAACGCGCGTGAAGGATTGCGCTTTTAGCGTGATTATGCCAATTTAGCAAAAGGCGTAATTAACATGGCGATAACAAAGGAATGACTATGGATGGACTCACTGGCAAGGTCGTGATCATCACGGGTGCCTCAGAAGGTATTGGTCGGGCGCTCGCCGTGGCAATGGCGCGAATGGGCTGCCAACTGGTGCTCAGTGCGCGTAATGAAACACGTCTCGCCTCACTCGCTTTAGAAATCGCTAATTATGGTCCGCCTCCTTTTGTGTTTGCAGCCGATGTCTCCAGTCCTGAACAGTGTGAAGCCTTAGTTGAAGCTGCAGTTGCGCATTATGGCCATCTCGATATTTTGATTAACAATGCTGGCATGACTATGTGGTCACGTTTTGATGAACTGACTCAGCTCTCGGTGCTTGAAGACATTATGCGGGTGAATTATCTTGGTCCTGCGTATTTAACCCATGCCGCGTTACCGCACTTGAAAGCCAGTAAAGGCCAAGTGGTGGTTGTGGCGTCAGTCGCTGGATTAACGGGCGTTCCTACTCGTAGCGGTTATGCCGCTTCTAAACATGCTGTGATTGGTTTTTTCGATTCTTTGCGGATTGAATTAGTGGATGACAATGTGGCCGTAACTGTCATTTGCCCCGATTTTGTGGTGTCACAAATTCACAAACGCGCCCTTGATGGTGCAGGTAATCCTTTAGGCAAGTCACCGATGCAAGAAGCTAAGATACTGACGGCTGAGCAATGCGCTAATATGATGTTGCCAGTGATTGCAACTCGAGGCCGTCAACTGATTACTTCACTTCGCGGTCGTTTGGGGCGTTGGCTTAAGCTGATCGCACCAGGCTTAATCGACAAAATTGCCCGCAGGGCGATCGCCTCCGGGCACTAAAGTCTTTGCCACTACAAGCTATTTGCCACTCTTATTGAGGTGCTTAATGATGGATTGTTCTGCCTCACTTTGGGTCGCTTTGTCCCCATCGATATCGATAGTCACAGTCGCGTTATGGCCCGTCATATCCTCTGCAATATGAAACCAATCTGGATGCCAGTAAAAGCTGGCTCCTTCTAGGGTTTGCCAGTTATGTACGCCTGATTTTTCACCTTGATAAATAAGATCTTTTATCGAATAACCCATATATTTACCCCATTAATTTCATGATTGTTAAAAATATAAGAAGCTAAATGGTGCACGTCATCTTAACCTAGGTGTGTGCTTTACATCACATTTTCAGGTAAACATAAACCCCGCCAGAGCGAGGTTTATGAATAGCGTTAGTATCTTAGCGAGATTAAGGTTTAGCACACTTATGGTTTGGTGCACTGGGTTGGCGAACCCACGCCTTTCCACTGTGTAGTGCCATCAGTGAGTGACAGGGGCACAAAGGTTAAACCTTGGCTCATATTGGCGGGTGGCAAGTCGGTTTCTAACTCATACATGCCCATGGGGATAGCCCCTGATGTGGCATTGGCGGCTGTTTGTGCGGCCGCAAGGCTTGAGTAGTGCAGGCCTAACATATCGAAATGGCTGCGCCAATCTTTGCCTGTGAGTTTACTCAAAGACACTAGCATAAAGTCGTTGCCCGGAATATCTTTCACCGTTTTGCCACCGTAGACACTATTGCCTTCAAACGAAAATTGGCTAAAGCCCAGTTTGCTACGATTCGCTTCCCAATCACTGGCGTTATTCGCATATTTACCGAAAATACGACTGTGTTGATACAGCAAGGTAAAGAGATTAAAGCCATTGTTGAGAGTGGTGCCGTCACTGAGCGTCATGCCGTGAGCCTTAAGCGCCATTTGGATGTAAAACGCCATGCGATAACCGTTATGCACTGCATAAGCATTGCTGGCCCAAGGCGCAGTGTATCTGTCTTCACCAGCATCGAGCACCTTACAATTGGCGCCAAACACTACGCGTTTACCACTGGTGTCTGTTGTACCTGCGGCATCGGACATAAACACATAAAAGAGATCCTTGTGGTTCATGTGACCATCGGTCACTGTGCCTGTATTGCTGTCGCGCAGATAATGGGTTTTCCACTTCACCACATAGGGGAAGATATTGTTGGAGTTTTCCCCTGCGCGGCTGCCATAACCTGCCCAGTTTTCATTATCACTTGCCGCAGCATATTGCACATTGAGACGGTTAGTTTGCAGATTGTGGCCTAACTCATGGTTATCACCCCAACCCGTTGGGTCGATATTCCATGCTGCGTCCCAAGGATTACCGCTACAACCTCCACCGCACTGGGCATTTTGGTCATAATTCGCGTGTTGAATGATAGTGCGGGTATGCAGACTATTATCGATACAGTCGTCGCCAAACAGTCCTTTGCAAGCCGCTAGCACATCGGCGGGTAAGGATTCACTTAAGCTCTTGCCTTGGATCTT
Source organism: Shewanella sp. SM71 (assembly GCF_025653905.1). Classification (NCBI taxonomy): domain Bacteria; kingdom Pseudomonadati; phylum Pseudomonadota; class Gammaproteobacteria; order Alteromonadales; family Shewanellaceae; genus Shewanella; species Shewanella sp. SM71. Next base: position 93,576 of record NZ_JAKKRW010000021.1, on the reverse strand, counting down.
AAGTCCCGCAAGGGTGTAAACGCTGTTGATATGGTCATCGACAATACTTTTGAGTAGCGCGTTTACATCGGGTACATCCCCGCCGATGGCGTTTAAAAAGCGTTCGCGACGCAGATGCTGCTCGGCACCATCGGTACGCAAGTCCACATGGGGTAATTCGGTATTTTGGATGCGATCGTTAAAGGCTGCTATTTCTGCAGGGTTTGAAAAATCCATAATGGTCGGATGTTTAGCCACATGCTCAGCGTTGACTTCGACACTTAACGCGCCGCCATCAGTACTCGAAGTATCACTACTGATATACAGATAAATCGGCCCGCCGTAGGGGGAAGAAAATTCAAGACTTTGTCCTTGAGCTAAGCGCAGGCGTTGCTGCGCCAACTCCAATGGGCCGCGGTAGATTTTCTGCTCATAGGCACGGTTAGTATTGCGTCTGTGGTAGTTGAGTTTGATCTCCACATTCGCAGCGCTGCTATCGAGACGAGTCAGCTTAATGGTTTGTCCTGGCAGTGCATACCAGCCCGTGGTCGTCCATTGGCCTGCATAGGGCACGCTAATAGTTTTACGTTCTGTGACAGTCGCAGGATAAGCGTAGTGCGCATTGCTGCCCTTGCTGAGGTTGGCTCTGTCGGTAACATATTCACCTAAATCTGGCTGGGCTAAGTTATGGCTACGGGCATAGCTGACGGTCCAATCGGCAAATAGGGCCTGCTGCCACTGGGCGTATTCGCTGTAGGCTATGGGGTAGTCAATCTCGCTGCGATACTTATCGGCGAGCAGCAGTCCGGCCTTCATCAAGGGGAAGTCTGCTTTGGTAAACACATCGATAGCATGGTTATCTAAGGTTTCAGCATTGGCTCGATACCAATCGGCACCCGCCTTGAATGAGTCAACAAAGGCGGCAGTATTACAACTCAAGTAATTACCGCCACAGTCGTTGAGTACTGAGGTGTCGAAGCGGCCTTCGTTAAGCTTACCGAGCAAATTATTCACTTTGGCCAGGGCGGTGTCTTCGACCAAAATATCGGTCACACTGAGGTTATTGGCATTGAGTTTTGACCAGTAATTGCCAGAGGTAGAAAGCCCCATCTCAAGGTAAAGTGGCGACAGTATTGGGCTTTCATTACGCCAGTAGTTAGAGAGCAACAAGGGAATTCCTGCCGCTTTGGCGTTAGCGATCGCGGCTTTTATGCCTGCAAAACCGAGTGACTGACGGTCTATGTCACTAATGATAATCAGATCCGGTTTCAGTGTGTTGATACAGTTGCTTAACTCGCTGTAGTCACAGGTATTTGCTGTATTAATGCTATGGGCTGCGGGGTAGTTGTTTGTGAGCCAAGTGCGGATCCCTTCATTATGGGGAAAGTACCAACTGTCAGCCTTGCTCGGCATTTGGGCGGTCACTATGCTGAGGCCGTCGGTTTTATCGGCGCCTTTGGTCAGCCAGCCTAAAAGGTTTTTCAATAAAGTATCGGTTTGCGCCGAAGTGTTGACAGAAAATAGATTTCCTCCCATGGCCGCATATCTTTGCCCCTGTTGCTCGCCCGCCATCACTAACCCACGAACGGCGCTTGCCCCACTGCCATCGACATTTGATGGTAAGACAGTAAAAGTGTTCTCCGGCATAAAGCTCGAAAAGGTAATTGAGTCATGGGTTGGATGCCAAGAGATGCTGCTACCGACACCTTGATATAGCTGATTTATCTGGGCTTTACGTTTGATGTCGATATTAGCGAGTTCGGCGATGCTGAAATCAATTAACTCACTCGCACTGGCAAGCCTGTGGTCTTGGTGTTTAATGGCATTTTCGGCATTACTGATAAATGTCGGCGTGATAGTGCAATCGGCCGTCATGGCCGCAGTGGTGTAAGTCAGCACATTGAGCGTGCCACCACAGCCAGTAATGCCCTCAAGCGTAAAGCCGGTATCGGCAGTAACGCTAAAAATAGCGCTTTTGCCAGACTCCACTTTTTGGCTGCTTGGACTCAGTGCGCCACCTATTACCGATAGGCTGTTGGCGGTGTATTGTACCAGCGCGGGAGGTTGGACTGGCGGCTGAGTGGGTGGTGTTGTCGTGCCAGCATCTTCTGAGCCGCCACCGCATCCGCTAAGCAGTATGGCAATGGAGGCATAAAGTAGTCTAATCCTCATGGGGAGTCCTTGAACTTGGTGTATTTAACATTTGGTTGACATTGTATCTTGTTGCTCCTGTTTTCAATAGAATTAATTATATAATTTTATTGAAAATCATGATGTTATATTTGACGCTTGTCAAAAAACAGGCACAAAAAAACCGGCTTCTTGCCGGTTTTTTAATAGAGATATTAATTAATCTTGCTGTTCACGTGCGATTGCGCGATAACCAATATCGGTACGGAAATACACATCATCCCAGTGAATTTCATCAACCAATTTATAGGCGGCTTTTTGCGCTTCGGTGACTGTGTTACCCAGTGCCGTCGCACACAATACGCGACCGCCGTTGGTAACGACGTGGCCGTTTTTCATCTCAGTGCCCGCATGGAAAACTTTGCCGTCGTTATCGCCAAGGCTGAGACCGTCGATGACATCAAATTTGCGATACTCATCTGGGTAACCGCCAGCAGCCAATACCACGCCCACGGCTGCGCGCTCGTCGTATTCGGCGGTCACTTTATCGAGTTCGCCACGGGTGGCGGCTAAACAAAGTTCCACTAAGTCAGACTTTAACCGCATCATAATCGGCTGGGTTTCTGGATCGCCAAAGCGGCAGTTGTACTCGAGCACTTTGGCACTGCCATCGGGGGCAATCATTAGACCTGCATAGAGGAAGCCTGTATAGATATTGCCTTCTGCCGCCATACCATCCACGGTTGGGCGAATGACGTTTGCCACAGTCCAATCGTGTACCGCTTGAGTCACCACAGGTGCTGGCGAGTAAGCGCCCATGCCGCCAGTATTTGGGCCGTAATCGCCGTTATCACGGGCTTTATGATCTTGGCTGGTGGCCATTGGCAGAATGTTTTTACCATCGACCATCACGATAAAGCTGGCTTCTTCGCCCTTGAGGAATTCTTCGATCACTACACGAGAACCCGCTTCGCCAAATTTGTTGCCGGCGAGCATGTCATCAATGGCGGCATCGGCTTCGGCTTGGTCTTGGGCGATGATCACGCCTTTGCCTGCGGCTAAACCATCGGCCTTGATCACCACTGGATAGCCAGTGGTTGCTGTCAGTTCACCTACGTAGGCTTTGGCATCGCTGATCTCGGTACAGTTTTTGTAACCCGCCGTTGGAATATTGTGGCGGGCTAAAAAGTCTTTAGTGAAGGCTTTTGAACCTTCGAGCTGAGCTGCGGCCTTAGTTGGGCCAAAAATCGCTAAACCTGCGGCGTTGAAGGCATCGACGACACCGATCACGAGCGGCGCTTCAGGGCCGACTATGGTCAGTTCAATCTTATTGGTTTTGGCAAAATCCAGCAGGGCAGGAATGTCGGTGGCGCTGATCGCCAGATTCTCAACATTAGGTTCTAGGGCTGTGCCCGCATTGCCCGGTGCTACATAAACGGTATCAACTTGAGCCGATTGAGCGGCTTTCCAAGCTAGGGCATGTTCGCGGCCGCCGCCACCAATGATTAACACTTTCATGGTTAAAACTCCCACACATCGCAAAGGAAAAGGCCCTAATCGCTAGGGCCAAGTTTGATTTAAGTTGTTATCAATGACGGAAGTGGCGCATGCCTGTCATCACCATGGCCATGCCGTGCTCGTCTGCTGCTGCGATGATTTCAGCATCGCGCATTGAGCCACCCGGTTGGATGATGCAGCTAATGCCCGCAGCCGCTGCGGCATCGATACCGTCACGGAAGGGGAAGAAAGCATCGGATGCCATTACAGAGTTCACCACTTCTAAGCCTTCATCGGCGGCCTTGATGCCAGCGATTTTCGCGCTGTAAACGCGGCTCATTTGGCCTGCGCCGACACCGATAGTCATGCCGTCTTTGGCATAAACGATGGCGTTAGATTTAACGAACTTCGCCACTTTCCAGCAGAACATTAAGTCTTTCAGTTCGCTTGCAGTAGGTTGACGTTTAGAAACCACTTTGATGTCTTCTAAACCGACCATACCTTGATCGCGATCTTGCACTAGTAAGCCGCCGTTAACACGTTTGTAGTCTAAGGTTTGGGTCTTAGTGCTCCACTGACCACATTCCAATAAACGCACGTTGGTCTTCTTGGCAACCACATCGCGCGCCGCTTGGCTAACGCTTGGGGCGATAATCACTTCAACGAATTGACGCTCAACGATCGCACTCGCCGTCGCAGCATCTAATTCGCCGTTGAAGGCGATAATGCCACCGAAGGCTGAGGTTGGGTCAGTTTGATAAGCGCGGTTATAGGCATCGAGTAAGTCTTTACCTAAGGCCACACCACAGGGGTTAGCGTGTTTAACGATAACACAGGCGGGTTCCAAGAATTCTTTTACGCACTCAAGGGCGGCATCGGTATCGGCAATGTTGTTATAAGACAAGGCTTTGCCTTGCAACTGAATCGCGGTAGCCACAGAAGCTTCATCAATTTTAGTGTCAACATAGAAAGCCGCTGCTTGATGGCTGTTTTCGCCATAGCGTAAGTCTTGTTTCTTCACTAATTGGGTGTTGAAAGTGCGTGGGAACTTAGAATCAGCAAAGCATTCGTCCGTGCTGTGTGCAGGAACCATAGTGCCGAAGTAGTTGGCGATCATGCCATCGTAACCCGCAGTGTGCTCAAAGGCCGCAATCGCTAAGTCGAAACGCGTCGCATGGGTCGTGCTGCCATTGTTAGCCGTCATTTCTGCCAGTACGCGTGAGTAATCGGCGGCATTAACGACTATGGTAACGTCTTTGTGGTTTTTTGCCGCCGCGCGCACCATAGTTGGGCCGCCAATATCGATATTTTCGATAGCGTCTTCTAAGGTACAACCGGCTTTAGCCACAGTTTCAGCGAAGGGATAAAGGTTAACCACAACCAGATCGATGGCATTGATATTGTTATCGGTCATCACGCTTTCATCAAGACCGCGGCGCGCTAAAATGCCGCCGTGCACTTTAGGGTGCAGCGTCTTAACGCGACCGTCCATGATCTCAGGGTGTCCTGTGTAATCAGATACTTCGATAACAGGCACGCCATTATCTGCTAACAAGCGAGCGGTGCCGCCAGTTGATAACAATTCTACACCTTGGGTGTGAAGTGCTTTGGCGAACTCGAGAATTCCGGTTTTATCTGAAACGCTTAACAGCGCGCGACGAATGGGTCTGGCATTATTTGCAGCAGTCATTTGGGTACAGGGTCCAGTTATTTTAGTTTCAAGGATCTTTCGGAAAACAGAACAGCGTTAACGCTGCACTGCTTTCCAAAAGTCCCTTGGTCCTATTTTTACTTTATTAGTTAACTTTTTATCCCTTCGTCACAGCGCGCGTATTCTAGCGTAAAACTCGATTTACGGGTGTTTTTTCTGCGTGATTTCACAATATTCATATCAGAACAAAGCGGCATTGCCGTGTTGGCTTTCAGTAAAGTTAAAATTACCTCTTGACCTTGGAGTAGGCTCCAAGGTTTATACTTGCATTATTGAGTTGTATGCTGGAAATGATCCCTGAGTTGTGGGTTATTTCGCAAAGGATGAAGACATGTATCGTATTGGTGAATTGGCGGATTTATGTGAGGTGAAAGCCGACACGTTAAGATTCTACGAGAAGCACGGCCTACTCGCGCCTTCGAGCCGTACTGAGTCTGGCTATCGAGTATATACCGAGGCCGATGCTGCGCGATTACGCTTTATTTTACGGGCGAAAGCTGTGGGTTTTACCCTCAATGAAATCAGTGAATTGCTGTCGATTGAACTCGATAAATCTAACCGAGTCTGTGCCGATGTAAAAGGCATGGTTGATTGTAAATTGGCTCAAGTACAGGCAAAAATTGCTGAGCTGAATCATTTTCAAGCGAGTTTACAAAGCTTGTCTGATGCCTGTTGTGGTGGGCCACGTAGCGCCGAACATTGCTCTATTTTAGAGGCGTTGGAGTCCAGCACTGAGCGGGTACGCGTTGAGCATCACTCTCATAATGTAAATCAGTATCAAGCGCAGAATAATCACGGCAAAGCCATTTATGAAGAGTCAGGGAATTAATTATGTTATTGAAGAATTTTATTGATCTGTTTTTAGACTCGGCGCCTTGGTTATTACTGGGCCTGATTTTAGCTGGGCTATTAAAAGTATTCGTGCCAATGGCGTGGATGCAAAAGCAGCTAGGTGGTCACGGTTTTAAAACCGTAGTGAAAGCGGCGCTGCTTGGCGCACCTTTACCTTTGTGTTCCTGCGGAGTGATCCCCGCCGCCGTAGGGCTGCGTCGCTCGGGTGCTTCTAAAGCGGCCACCACCTCCTTTTTAGTCTCAACCCCTGAAACGGGCGTCGATTCCATCGCGGTTTCTTATGTGTTACTTGGCCCCTTTATGGCAATCATTAGACCGATTGCGGCCATTACCAGTGCGATAGTGGCGGGCTTACTCGTTGGTCGCGATGATGACGATGGTAAGTCAGTGGTTAAGGTAGATACTCAATCAGATAAGCCATTAGAGGGTGAGGCGTCTTGCTGCGCCTCAAAATCAGTGGCTCAGCCAGAGATGGTAAAAGCCGAAGCGGTTAAAAGCTGCTGCTCATCGACTACGCCTGCGATAACGCCCGTAACGTCTTCCTGCTGTGGTAATGACAATGTTGATGCACCTGCAGCCGAGCCAAAGCCGAAGATCAAAATGACGCCTATGGCGGTGCCGAGCTTAATGGCGGGTTCTTCAAGTGTTATGGCTGTTGGCGGTCAAACCATGGGATCTGCTCAAACTATGGGTTCTGTGGTCAAGGTTAACGCTGTTAAAGTAGAAAGCGTGGGGTCATGTTGTGGCAGTCAAACCACAGAGCCTGAAAAAATAGTGGTGGTGAAAAAAGGCGCTTGCTGTGGTGGCAGTGCTAAGGATGCTGAGCAGGTGAGTACTAACACTGCAGGCGATAGCTGCTGTGCCTCTACTCAAGATATGGCGACTGAGTTTAAGTCGCAATCGGTACTCAGTCGTATCGGAATTGGCCTTAAATATGCGGCAACGGATTTAGTGCGTGATACTACGCTGTGGCTGCTGGTGGGCTTATTTTTCGCAGCTCTGGTACAAACCTATGTGCCGGCTGACTTTTTGGCTAAATGGGGCGATGGCATTCTGGCTATGCTAGTGATGGTGCTCGTTTCTGTGCCTATGTATATTTGCGCGACCGCATCGACACCGATAGCCGCTGGATTATTACTGGCGGGAGTGTCACCGGGTGCTGTACTCGTGTTTATGATGGCAGGTCCGGCAACCAATATCGCGACTTTAGGCATAGTGGCTAAAGAGCTAGGTAAACGTGCGCTGTGGGGCTATCTTGGCGGTGTGATTGGCGTAGCCTTAGTGGCCGGTATGTTGGTCAATTATCTGGTTAATACCTTTGGTTTTGTGGTGATGCCACAAATTGGTGAAGAGCACCAAATGTTACCTCAATGGCTAGTGGCAACCTCTGGCATATTGCTGGCGTTACTCATGGCAAAAGTGGTTTTTGAGAAGATCCCAAGAAGCTGGGTTCGCCGCAACGATTGCTGTTCTTAGTCGATTCATATTCCGCTAAGCAGTATCAAAAACATAAACATCCCAGTGTTGTTGCTAACACTGGGACTTTTTATGGGATTGATTTGCAAACCTATCAGTATTTGTTTGCTTTTTTATCGTCGATAAACGTAGGCAGCCTGTCTGCTTCAGCCTTGTTAATCAATTAGGATGTGAAGGAGCTTATCTCCGCCAAGGTTAAGTTGCGCCATTTCCCTACATCGATATCTAAGGTCACTGCGCCAATTTGCGCCCTGTGTAGGGCAACCACTTTATTGCCCACGGCGGCAAACATCCTTTTGACTTGATGAAACTTGCCTTCGGTGAGTGTGAGTAGCACGGTTTTTTCATCCACTTGCTGCAGTGTTGCTGGCAGAGTGAGGGCGGTTTCGCCCTGTAGATTTAGCCCTGCGGCAAACTTTGCGGCTATGGCTGCAGTCGCTTCGCTGTCGAGTGGATCTCGCAGTTGAACACGATAGATTTTTTCGCACTGATATTGAGGCGAGATAATATTAAACGACCAGCGGCCATCGTCAGTCAGTAGCACTAAGCCTGTGGTATCAGCATCTAGGCGGCCAACGATGTGCAGGTCAAATGCGCGATCGATATCGAGCAGATGAAATAGCGAAGGGTAGGCTCCATCCACATTTGAGCACAAGGTATTAGCAGGTTTGTGCAACATGATATAGCGAGATGGGCGTGGCGCTAGCGGCTTTCCATTAAGGCTGACAGTATTATTTTCATGTACTTGCATCGCGCAGTTTGTCGCGATAGCGCCATTGACTGTCATTGAGCCGCTAAGAATGGTGACTCTTGCGGCTTTGCGATCAAGATCTGTGCTTTTACAGAGGAATTTATCGAGGCGCATAGTGAAATCTCAGGAAAAACAATCAGCACAGGTGTTTAAGTAAGCTGCATTATCGCGACTTAGGGAGGATAAGCAACTGCCCTGTCTGAATGTTAAAACTAAGCGTACTGATTTTTAATGTTATGACCTTTGTGGAGCATTTTGCTGTTCGTTTTGTGTTGATTTGACCGCAGATGTTTTCTATTTGAGCCACTCGATGAGCATGTCGTTTACTAAGTGGCTGCTTATTGAGTCGCAGTGCAATGTATTTTATGGGACTTGTTAAGGCGAGGAAAAACTTGGCTTAGTATTAATAAGTAATTGAGCAAAAATGTAAATACTGCTCAGAATACAGCATATTCCTAAATAAATGAGTAAGCCGAACTCCGTTTGGCCAAAACTGCTGGCAACTAATGGGCCTATTACTGACCCCACCGAATAGCTCAGTAGCATCACTTGAGTCGCTGAAACAATTTGGCTAGCAGGCAAGTCGTCACAAGCTAAGCTGATTGCAATCGGGTAAAGGGCAAAAGCGCTGGCGCCAAGCAAGAGAAATCCAATAATCAGCGTCATATTTGAATGCTGAGTGAGCAGTAATAATGCTGCGAGACCCAGTAGGCAAAAGCTTACTATCAAGCCACTTTTGTTAACTCGAGGAGATAAATAACTGACTAAAGGTTGTACCAGCATGCCACCCACTATGATGAGGGCCATAAATTGTCCTGTTTGCTGATCAAGCCCCATATCCAGTGCCACATAGATGGGAAGTAAACCATAGATAGGGCCAAGCAATAATCCAGAGACTAAACATCCCATAATGGCAGGCTGACTTAGGTTTTTTAGCGCAGACAATGACATTGATTGTTGTTCGCTTACCTGAGGTTGACCGCGTTTTACCAGTAGCGCGGGTAAACTTGCCGCGGCTAATAATCCCATGATCACTAGGTAAGGTAGATTGCCCTTTGTACCTAAATAATCAATGGCTAATTGTCCTAAGGCAGTGCCTCCATAAAGCGCTGTCATATAAAGTCCAAGCCGCTTAGCGCGTTGCTTTTGGGTATCGGCCATTAATAGCCATGATTCAACCACCACAAAAACTCCTGCAACCGCAAATCCCGCTATAAGTCGAGAGGCTAACCAGACTCCACTTTTGGGGATTAATATCATAGCGACAACGCTGCAAAGAAGGATATTCAAAAAAAGGATAAAGGCTTTACTGTGGCCGATACGGGCAACAACAGGAGCAATACAAGGCGCCCCCAGTAATAAACCTAAATAAAAAATACTGGCCAGTAATGGAGCAAGTGAGGTGCTGAGTTCGAAAAAAGTGAGCGACAGTGGGATTAAGCTCATCAAGTAGCCTGATGCCAAAGCAAACAAACTTAACCCTGCTACGGGGACGAAAAGGCTGGGCTTTTGAGCCGACTGAGTTAAGGCAATTTTTTCCACGGGCGGTTCCGAAAACAGACAAATAATATACAGCGGGCGGGGTTGCGGTCGCGACTTTAGGCTGGATCGCTGACAGGGTAAAGTGAGTTAGATTGACTGTGATGGTGAATAATATTTGTGTTTACGATTCATGTAGATATTGGGTTTTCTATGTTGCCTTGTTGCAATACGTTTGTGTTGGTCGCTTGCTGTTCACTGCGTCGCAGTTTTAGTGCACATTCAACGATATCTAGATTCGATTTAGCGCTACACATTCAATTTTGTGCCAAATTGGGGGAATAATATCTAATCCTACCAATGATCAGAAGGTATGATTAATTAGTTGATTATCACCTTGGTAAAAAGTGTGGCGTGATCTATATCTCAGTTTTAAACATTAATTAAATTACAACGTGGGCAAGGTTTTGTTCGATCTTTGTCCGTTTGAAATTTTAAAACAAAGGTGTCGATCAGAATTTGGTGATTATTGTCGCTAATCGGCCGTTTGTGCGTGCTAGCTCAGCAATAAATGTTGTTGCCAAGTGATAAAATTACAAAATAAACCGCTTTGCCAAGTGTGATCTATGCCCTAAATTTGCGTCAAAATAAAATGGTATTAAGGTTGTAACCATGTCTTTAACAGATTCAAGTACTGCTCCACCCAATAAAGCTCCCGTCAGCGAGGGGCTCGATAAGAAAAAAATGCTGATCCTAGTGGCTGATATCGTGCTGTTATTTGCACTTTATTACGGTTTACCTTTCGAACAAGGGGTGAATACTGGGCTGGCCATTTTGTTCTTTGCAGCGATTCTTTGGCTGACCGAAGCGATTCACATCAGTATTACTGCGATTCTCGTTCCTATACTCGCTGTATTCTTTGGGGTGTTTGAAACCAAGGAGGCAATGAGTAACTTTGCCAATCCCATCATTTACTTATTCTTTGGTGGTTTCGTATTGGCTGCGGCCTTGCATCATCAAAAGATTGATACCCTCATAGCGCAAAAGCTGCTGTTAGCCTCTAAGGGCAAACTCAGTATCGCCTGTTTGATGCTGTTTGGAGTAACTGCGCTGCTATCGATGTGGATCAGCAATACCGCGACCACGGCGATGATGTTGCCATTGGCACTCGGGATTTTGCAGCAGCTCGACCGCGAAAAATACCACAGCACCTATGTATTCCTTCTGCTCGGGATTGCCTATTCGGCCAACATAGGTGGTATCGGTACTTTAGTGGGTAGCCCACCGAATGCGATTGCTGCGGCCCAAGTGGGCTTGAGTTTTAGTGATTGGCTGAAGTTTGGTATTCCAACCGTTATCCTCATGCTACCTATGATGTTGATTGCCTTGTATTGGTATTTTAAGCCTGATCTTTCTGCCAAATTCGATGTGAATGTTGAAGCTCAGAAGCTGACATTTCAGGGGAAATTTACTCTGCTTATCTTCCTGACTACCGTATGTTGCTGGATTTTCAGTGTGCCGTTAGCCAAGGCATTAGGTGGCATCACTCAGTTTGATACCATAGTTGCCTTAGGTGCCGTCGTTTTACTCTCGGGCTTAGGTTTGGTCGGCTGGAAGAAAATTGAATCGACCACAGATTGGGGCGTACTCATATTGTTTGGTGGCGGTTTAACACTGAGCGCAGTACTAAAAACGACTGGCACCAGCGTATTTTTAGCTCACTGGATGACAGATATTTTCGGTAGCACCCACATGTCGTTGTTCGTCTTTGCTGTGATTGCTTTTGTGGTGATGTTGACTGAATTTGCCAGTAACACCGCCAGCGCTGCACTGTTAGTGCCTGTATTTGCTGCGATTGCTGAGGCATTAGGCATATCGCCTGTGATGTTATCTGTGCTGATTGGTATTGCAGCTTCTTGCGCCTTTATGCTGCCGGTGGCGACACCGCCCAATGCTATCGTTTATGGTTCTGGCCATATCAAGCAATCGGAAATGGTGCGAGTGGGTATGATCATCAACTTTATCAGTATGATAGTCTTGGGTATTATCGCCCATACCTTCTGGGATATTTAACACTGATATAGTTCATGGCAACTTTGTGTTTCAACGTTGCCGCTAGAATAGTATTCGCCTTATGAAGAGCATAGGGCGGATACTGATTTTGTTTTTAGCTGAGTCGTACCGAGTTTTTGGGCTTAGTGTTTCGAAGTTTACTCTATGCTTATGTTTTGCACTTAATTTGAGCTTAAGTTGCGACTAAAAGTATTTGCGCTATAAATTGCTTGATGTTGATAACGTAGATAAAAGATTTCTTTTACATTGATGATATCAATCTGTTCAATGTCATTTTTATATAATACGGGAGTGGTATCGCCTTCAGTGACAGTAACGGCTTGTAAAATAATATGCTTATCTGTTATGGCAAAAAACACTTTTGCTTGCTGTAAATTCTCTGAAAGATAAACATAAGCTGTCTGCGGCTCGGCAGAATTATGATCACTGCGAGTAAAGGCTATCCCTTGTTCGAATGGACGAATGCATTGCTGAGTTTCATCGTTCCAAGTCCCTCCCTTGTCGAGACAAGTATCAATTGTGAGATGTTGTTGTAAACCCCATCCTGTCACCACTAGCAAGAGTACTGCGCCCAGTAAGAACATTGCTTTTTTCAATTTTCGTTACCTTTACAAAATTAGCTCGGCTGAGCGTTTGTATCTTAGCTCAATCCTCTTATTTATAGGCATTTAACCATTGGTTAAACGCTGAGGAGGGTAAAGCTCCGGCTTGCTGGGTGAGTATGTGGCCTTGTTTAAAAATCATTAAGGTTGGAATAGATCGAATATTAAATTGAGCCGCGAGGGCTTGCTGTTCTTCAGTATTGATTTTACCGAAGCGAAATTGAGGCTCCCAAGTTTTAGCTGCTGCAGAAAATATTGGCGCAAAACTTTTACAGGGCCCACACCAGCTGGCCCAAAAGTCAACGACAAGGGGAAGCTCTGATTTATTAGCATGGTTGGCAAAGTTTGCGCTATTGAGTTCAATTGGCGCAGCCGTAAAGACACTGAGCTTACATTTACCGCAAGTGGGTTGTTGGTTTAAACGCTCATCGGGAACGCGGTTTAACGTATCGCAATGGGGGCAGGCAATAATCATGGCAAAGCTCCAAAATAAAACGTTTATATGACTTATATATTGGGCTAACCGACAGTAATTTAAAGAGCGAGTGATGATGTTATCGCCCATGATGACCTTATTATTAAGGATAAAGAAGTGAACCGAGCTGCAGAAATGTTTAGATTGCGCCGACAAGCCCGCTCGTCGGTGATAAAATCCTGCGCAAAGTTGAATATCACGCCCTAAGTGCGAACAAGAAAAGAGAATGAAGATATGACTGAATTAGAAGTAATCGATCTGCAAGTGGGCGAAGGAAAAGAAGCGGTAAAAGGCGCACTGATCACCACCCAATATCGTGGATTTTTGCAGGATGGTACCCAATTCGATTCATCCTATGATCGTGGTCAGGCGTTTCAATGTGTAATTGGTACTGGCCGAGTCATTAAAGGCTGGGATCAAGGTATTATGGGGATGAAAGTGGGTGGCAAACGTAAGTTGTTAGTCCCAGCTCACTTAGCCTATGGCGAGCGTCAAGTGGGGGCACATATCAAACCAAATTCTGATCTCACCTTTGAGATCGAATTGCTCGAAGTGCTGACTCGCGACTAAGCGTGACAGGACTGCGAGAGTCTGTGTAAGCTCAATTGAGCCAATATGATTCTGGCTCATTTTGCACTCCTCGCTATGTTTCTTCGGCATTGGGTGATTTACACTGGACTCAATTTTCCCACTTAAAGGAAAGAGATTTGTCGTGGCTTCGGATACTGCAGCAGAGTTAATTGCGCAACTTCAGGCTGAGATCGCTCAGCTAAAAAGTGAAAACGCTCATTTAGCAGCGTTGAATTATCGTGCCGAAGAAAAACTCTTTGCGGCCCTCGATGGTAATGGTTTATGTCTATGGGAACAGCATATTCCAAGCGGAAATTTAACCATATTTAACATGCGCTGGGGCGAAATGCTCGGGTTTAGTCCTGAAGAGTTTGCTGCCCATGTTGATATCTGGAAAAGTAAATTACACCCAGAAGATAAAGAATGGGTGATAAAAGCCTTTGAAGATCATGTGAATGGTCAAGCCGATTACTATCAAGCAGTTCACAGAATGCTACACAAAGATGGCAGCATAACTTGGGTGTCCGATCGTGGGCGTATTGTCGAGCGCTTAGCTGATGGAACACCACTGCGAATGATGGGCAGCCATATTGATATTACTCAAGAAAAGCGCTACGAAATAGATTTAGCCCGTTTAGCCCACAGTGATCCACTCACCAACTTAATGAATCGCCAAGCTATTGCCAAAGTATTCGATGAATCCTCGCAATCAGGTATTCACGGTGCGTTATTTTTTATCGACCTTGATGGTTTTAAAGCGTTAAATGACCGTCACGGCCATAAGTTTGGTGACTGCCTGTTGATGCACGTTGCGCATACTTTGGTATTTCACGCAGGTGAATTCGCGCAGATCGCACGGTTAGGGGGTGACGAGTTTGTGATATTACTGCCGTCATTTGATCGTGAATCTTTAGGGGTGCTCGCACAATCATTGCTCGATGTTTATCGAGATAAATTCCTGCTAGAAGGTTGTGAAGTAGAGGTAGGCCTGAGTATCGGTATTGATATATTTGGCTATGGTGATAGTTTTGCCGAGAGTTGTGATCGCGCGGATGCCGCCATGTATCGCGTGAAACACCAAGGAAAGCATGGATATTGTTTTTATCAGTCGTCGGAATAATGATCCAAGCCTGCAGATCTTAGTAATACTTCATTTAGATTTGATTACAGTGCCTTATTCGAACAAAAAACCACCTTTAATGGTGGTTTTTTGTTTTTAGCTTTTTAAGCTTAGTGTCATCAGCTTATGGAGTTACAAAATTAAATGGTTGATGGCAACTGACACAATAGTTTTCAGATTTTTTGTGTACATGGTGGCACTTACTGCAATCAGTTTCTGTGTCGAAGTGGCGATTTTTATGAGGATTGGTTGGTTTTACATCCGCCGTTTTTTCCGCTAATTTCTTAGTGTTGTGGCATTGTACACACTTGAGCATAGGGACGGCTTGTCGTTCTTCTGCACCATGGCAGCTTGCACATTTAAGCCCTTTCGCCATATGAGTTTGATCGAGTAAAGTACTCTCTTTAGCGAACGCGCTGCCAGCGAAAATACCCAAAATAATAGCCAATATAATTGTTAAGTTTTTCATTGTTTGATCCCATTATTCATTTCACAGGATGCCAAAATGTGAGGCATCCATTATTGATGACTATGTGTTCTATAGTTTTGCTACATATTTGCCCGCTAAATAGCCGAAGGTGTAGCAGCGACCTAAAGACAAGCCAAATACCGTTAATGGGTAGTCAACGCCACCATAGAAACCTGCTCCTAAGTTACCAACAATGAATAAACCTGGAATTTCCTTACCATCGGCATCAAGTACTTGGTGGTTGTCGTTAACGAGAATTCCTGAACATAAAGTAGAAATACGCATACGACGGTGAATACCGTAAAACGGTGGTTTGAGCACTGGTACCATTTTGCTTCTAGGTTTACCGAAGTCCTCATCTTTACCTTTTTTGCACAGCTCGTTATAACGGTTAACGCTGGCAACAAAGGTTTTTGGATCGCACTCTAACTTCACCGCCAATTCTTCTAATGTGTTAGCTGAATGGGTGTTGATCAAAGAGGGAAATACCCCTTTTTTTTCACCTGGAGCTTCAGGCATATAAACTTTAAGCTCTTCAGGAGAATAGAGGTGGCCAGGCCAATCCTTCGCTTGCGTCATATAGTCAGAATCAAATACTTGTGAGTAATGCCCCGCATTCTGCTCATCTTTCAAGTAGTTATTCATTAGAGACATCTCAACCTTCTCATTCACAAAGCGCTCACCTTTACGGTTTACCGCTAAGAATGGCATGTCACACATGGAAGCCGGGCCGGCATCGAAGTCGTGCAACATTTTGGTATGTCCAACAGGTTCAATAACGCCGCCAGCCCAATAGGCCATAGCAAAACCGTCACCAGTACGATCCATTTGTTTACGTTCAAAGTTTTTCAGTTCGGGGATGAAGAAGTCACACATGGCTTTGTTATTTTGATAGTCACCAGAGGACAGAATGACACCTTTCTTCGCCATGTATTTGTGGTACTTACCATCACGAGTTTGAGCAATGACGCCGATGACTTTTCCTGACTCATCCTGAATTAATTGTTGTGCAGGAGTATTAAAGAAAAACTTAACGCCTGCTTTTTCTGCTGTTTTAGCTAATGCGCGCATAGCATCACCCGTGGTGTAGGGTTTAGGGCCGCAGAAAGAAGTGATAAAATTTAAACGGTCATCAGTATCAGCAATTCCGCGAATACCGTGCTGCACTTTGGTACCTTGGTCAACAATCTGGCCGCCACCTTGTTTCACTCTATCGATAACCCAAGTGACAGCTTCACCTGAATTGTAAGCCCATTGCTTAAGAAGACCGGGATGTGAACGGTGCGCGTTATCCGCCATTAAACGGCTAACTAAAGCTTCAATTGCTGATTTATCACTGTTTTTCAGGTCAATCCCTGAACCAGTGTTTCCTTGAGAGACTGGGATGGCTTGCTTTTGTAAACACGCAACGGTTGCACCACTTTCTCTGGCAGATAGAGCCGCAGGCACACCAGAAGCTCCAGCACCGACGACAACAACATCAAAGGTTTGGGTTGTTGCAATATCTTTATCAGCAATAGGTTTTGGCTTAGGTAGAAAATTGAGCGTTGCGCCACCAATTTCGCCATATTCAGTGCCAACTTGAAGTGGTGCTGCACTCGCTGAAGCAATACCAAGACTTGCAAAGGCTAAGCCACCACTTCCCACTGCAGCTCGAGTTAGGAAACTTCTTCGAGATATACCATTCTGAAGCACGCTAGCAGTGTATTGATCGATTTCTTTCGGTTTCTGTGAATGCTCTTTACTCATTTTGATACTCCTTGGGTCCTCATTGCTAAGGTCGATATGACATCGTTAGCAACGACAATGGATCTGGCCATAACCGCATGTGATTTGTTTGCTTTAAAAACTAGAAGTGCAGTTGCGTGAAAGTGATTAAATTCTCATCCATTAACAACATACGTTTAAATGTATGACATATGATAATAAACCAAAAGAGGTATTAATTACATCTTTGCAGTGCTTCACAAAATGCTGGCGTTTTGAGCGATGAATGTGATTATTCTTTTTGAAACAAGCTAATGTAGGACTTTCTTTATTAAATAATGCAGTGAATTTTTTGAGGAAGATAATTTTCTTAAATACAGTGATCAAAATAAAATATGTGTTGTTAAGCTATTTCACTACATATATTTAGTGTTCTAGGTTTACGGGAGTTAATTGTGGTAACGAGGCGTTAGAGTCATCGTTATTTACGCATCCGCTAAATAAGACACATGAAATAGCCATGGCTGGAATAATTAAGAAATTATTTTTTCCATTTTTGATCTCAATAATTAAGTCAACGCATTCACCGCAACATTTAAATGGATTGAGAATTTTGCAGTGTAAAAACCGGGTGTATCCAACAAGGCGTGATACACCCGCATTAAGTTTGGTGCAGGGGAGTTGTATTTGTGACTATTTACCTAAAACAAATTTATAAGTGACATATAAACGCAGATCGTCAAGATCTTCAGCTTGATCAAAATCGACCATGGCATAACGCGCCTTAAGACCTAGGCCCGATAACATGCCTGAAAATTTATAGGCGATTGAAAAGTTTGTTTCATTAAAATCTGACGCAGTCCCCTCTGGCACATCGTACTGCCCATAAAAGGCATAGGCTTCTAATCCACTCACCCCTAATTTTTCAAAGTCATAGGCCAGCTTTAACGCGTTGACCTCTTCATTCGCCCGTGCAGATTGATATACCTGTTGAATGACCACTTTTTCATCGCCCCATGGGGTCAGCACTGTGTCATCCCCGGTTTTGGCGTACATATAAGTGAGATCTGCCCCCGCCAATTTGGCGCCAAGATGGAAGCCATATTGATAGGTATCGAGTGGGCCGCCGGTTTCATCACCTATTGCCTGTTGAGTTAAATAGGAAGGTGTTAAGTACAAATTCGTTGGACCAACATCAGCGGCTAATTTCACTTTGGCATAGGTTTGATTGAAAACATCTTCCATGCTGTAGTGCCAAAGATGGGCTTCAGTTTGGACTGTTTTAAAGGGCAATTGATATTTAGCACCTAGGGCATAAACTGGGTTATCGGCAACATCTGCCACAATACCCGCTCTTGCTAATTCGCTTTGTACCGCCTCTTTTACGGATACGAAGTTATTATCAGACCACCCCATGGAATCTGTAATATAGAGTGCTGATAACGTTAGATTGTCAACACTCTTATTTTCTGCTGAAAAGCCGCGAAAAGTTCGTGGGATCGCACGAATGTCATGGGGATTCATCATTGGTGTGCGCAGTTCTTGTGCACCTAATTTGAATTGAGTATCCCACCAATTACCTTGGACAAAATACTCCTGTAAACGGTTGACGTTGTCATGGTCGCCTGCGGCATCGCGAGCAACTAGGCCGTAGACGTCATCTGAATCATTGGTCCAAATGGGATTTGCAGATGCGAAGCTGGTCCCAAAACTGAGGCCATTCACTTTTGCGGTATTGTAATAAAACAGTCCGCCAAATGACGTATCGTGTTTAGTGTTCGTCGTATTATCAAAGTCACGGGTAAAATCGAATAAGCGTAATTCCCCTTTTAACGTACCTTGGCTAAACATTTGATCAATGCTGGTATCTGCTGTAGCTGGAATCGCTAGCGTAGATAGCACAAGCAAAGATAAATAAGATTTTTTCATCATCATCTTCCCTATTATTAGTAAGCCCTGATCAGAATTGTCTGAGCTAGTTAAAGAAATTATGTTTAACATTCTTAGGTTAAATGTATGACGTATGACTAATGTCGACAACGAAGTTAAGATGAATATGAGAAACTAGTTACGAAATTCGCACAGATGTTACTTGGATCAACAAAGATGAATGTTTTTTAATCACTAATGTAGGAAAGATGAGAGTACTTTTTCTGCGTTAATGCGGTTTTATGCTAGTATGGCGACACTAAGCATATTTGGGATAATCAAGTGCATATCTTCAAGCCAATTAAGCAGATAAGAGCATCGAGTGAAGTCGGGCAGCAACTGAAAAATGCTATTTTAGATGGCGAATATAAGGCTGGCGATAAATTACCCTCTGAGCGCGAATTAATAGAATTATTTCAAGTTAGCCGCACTGTGGTGAGAGAGGCGATCAAAAGCCTCGAAGCGGGTGGATTAGTGGAGATTCGCCAAGGTGCAACAGGTGGCGCATTTGTTAAGCACTTAACCTTTGAACGTTTAAGTGATGCTTGCCAAGATTTATTTCTAATGGGGAAACTTTCCCTTCCTGAACTGTGTCAAGCACGCATGCTGATTGAGCCGCAAGTGGCTAGAATGGCTGCTAAAAATTGCACTCCAGAGCAAGCTAAAGCTTTGCAAGAGGCGAATAGTCATGAAAGTGACTCATTGGCTTATCCCGAAACTGTCATATTGCGATCTCAAGTACATTATTTGCTCGCTGAAATGTCTGGAAATCGCTTTTTAGAAGCGATCGTAAAATCCTTGTTGGTTTTATTAAGTAATCAAACGACTAAGTTTCAGCCACCGACTGATGAAATTCATCCTTTAGGTTTGCATGATGTCATTGTCGAAGCGGTTATCGCAAAAGATGGGGCGAAAGCTGAGGCCGAAATGTTTGCACACCTTGAGGATTTTAATCGGCGCCTAATAGAAATTGAGCGTAAATATATGGATAAACGCGCTTAAGGCAAAGAGCCGCAACCCCAAAGTTCAACCGCGGCTGTTTGTTTGTTGGGTACGCCAATCCAATGACTCATGGCTTGGCATTGCACTTTTCCTGACATTTGAGTGAAGCAAAGTTCAAAATCCCCTGCTTCGGGCGTGCGACCTAAGCGCAACACAGGTAAAATGGGCAGTTTGGGCTGATAATGCCAGCTGCCATTTTTAAGATAAGCATCATCTGGGATTTCCATTCCTGCACCCGTACCTTTCACTCTTGCTCCGACCAACACTAATCCTTGTGGCGTGACGTTATAGTCTTCCTCCCAGCGAATTTTTTCTATGCTATGGTTCCATGCCAAGGTGAAGTTGTCTGTGGGCACTTGGGTCCACAGTGTGCCCGCTAGGCCTAAACACAGGCCTAGCATCTGTTTACCTTCAAAGACTGATTAACGACCAATAATCTCAAAAGCTTATCCTTGCTCTGCGAGACGTTTGAGTTTGCGTGCTCGCCAGCTGTGTTGCACGATAAATAGCAGCGCGAGCCCAAAGCCAATTTCATCACTCAACGGCGTAGCAAGAATTAAGCTAGCACCTGCAAGGAAGCCGATAACGCGTTCCCACCAGTAGAGTTTTTGTAATAGATATCCGGTAAAGATGACGCCCCAAATACCAATACCCACAGTCGCTTTTAGCAAGACAAACCCAGTGGCTAACCAGCTATCACCTTGAAGCATCAAAGCGGGATCGTAAACCGCCATAAAGGGGATCACAAAACCTGCAATGGCGATACGGATTGCCCAAAGGCTGATCTTAAGGCCTGATTCCTTCGCGATTGGTGCTGCGGCAAAACAGGCTAAGGCAACGGGAGGCGTGAGATCGGCCATGATGCCGAAATAAAATACAAACATATGCGACACAATCAGTGGCACACCGAGGTCGAGTAATGCGGGAGCGGCAATCGAGCTAGTAATAATGTAGTTAGGGATGGTGGGGATCCCCATGCCGAGCACTAGGCAAGTGACCATAGTTAACACGAGTGATAAGAACAAGTTATCTTGGCCAACGGCAAGAATATAGCTCGCGAAGGTCGAGGCAATTCCTGTCAGTGACACTATGCCGATAATCACACCGACTAAAGCACAGGCGATACCCACAGGCACGGCATGACGGGCGCCTTCTACCAGTGCATGCAAGCAGATGGTAAGAGTATCTCTGCCGCCTTTAATAAACCAACAAATGGTGACTAATAAGGCGATAACCCCAAATACGACCCCGATCCCGAGTTGGAAGAAGCCTGCGCATAGGATGCCAAGGGCAATCCAAAAGGCAATCCGCATCGCCATTGAGGAAAGTCGCAGTACTATGGCTGAGCCTAAAATTACTATCGATGTGAGGGCGAGTCCTACCATGCCTGAGAACAGCGGCGTTCTACCCGAAAACAGCAAGTAGACTAAAATAAACAAGGGGATAAGGAGATACCAACGCTCTTTAATTGCCGCCCATGGATTAGGGCACTGATCTTTAGGCAGGCCACAGAGATTGGCGCGTTTGGCTTCTAAATGCACCATCCAAAATACGGAGCAGAAATAAAGTAGCGCAGGGATCAATGCCGCTTTGGCTATCTCGATAAAGGGGACGTTAATGGTTTCGGCCATGATAAAGGCCACTGCGCCCATGATCGGCGGCATGATTTGGCTGCCCATACTCGATGTTGCCTCTACCCCGCCGGCGAAGGCAGGGCGATAACCGAATCGTTTCATGAGTGGAATGGTAAATTGGCCCGTTGTGACCACGTTGGCAACACCTGATCCTGTAATCGTCCCCATCAATGCCGATGACACTACTGCAACTTTTGCAGGACCGCCGAGCTTGTGGCCAAATAATCCCATAGCAAAGTCGGTAAATAAACGGATCATTCCGGCTTGTTCTAAAAAGGAGCCGAAGAGAATAAACAGGAATATATACGTCGCCGACACATAGGTTGGTGTGCCGTATAGCCCTTCGGTACCGAAGGCTAATTGATTGATGATCTGATCGAATCCATAGCCGCGGTGCATTAAGTCACCGGGTAAATATTGGCCAAATAAGCCATACATCAAAAAGATGCTACAGATGATAGGTAGCGCCCAGCCCATGACTCGGCGCGCTGCTTCAAACACTAATACGATCAAAGTGATACCTATCACTATATCCGCATCGGTTAGATCGCCTGAACGTTGAATTAAGTCGGCTTCGAAATACCACTGATAAGCCGCTGTGGCCATACCAGCTAGACCGAGTAGCCAAGCGAGTGGCTGCCAAGGCTGAGATTTTCCTCTAGCGGGATAACTTAAAAAAACCACTAACAGTAAAAAGCCCACATGGGTGGCACGCAGTACTTGAGTCGAGACGGGATGAAAAGCGGCAGTGATGATTTGAAAAATAGAAAAAATTAAGGCTGTATAAAATAGAGCCTTGGGCCAATCGCCAGTATTTGCGCTGAGACCTTGTTGGGGATCACTCATATTATGCCTCACAGCATTAGACTACAGAGATGATATAAACGAGATGCCGTTATTCAACGGCATCTCAATTGCTTAGTTTGGAATAGGATGCACAGATATCAGTAAAACTTAGAGTGCACCAACTTCTTTGTAATAACGTTCTGCACCTGGGTGCAGTGGTATTGGCAGATTTTTCGTCGCTTTATCTACGCTGATGGTCTTCGCGGCGGAGTGCGCGTTACCGAGTCGGTCTAAGTGCTCGAACATGAGTTTTGTCATCTGATAGGCTAAATCATCCGATACACCGCTTTGAGTCACCAGTAAATTTTGAATGGCGACGGTAGAAACGTCGGTGGTTTGGCCTTCATAGGTCGATGCTGGGATCACGCCATGTTGATAGGCGGGATTGTTAATCTTAGCGATCACATCTTCTGGAATTTCAACAAAGTTGATTGCCATAGTCGCAGCTAAGTCACGGATAGCAGCCATGCCGAGACCGGAAGATTGTAAAGTGGCGTCTAATTGACGATTTTTGATTAGCTCAACGGATTCGGCATAGGGTAAAAACTCGACTTTCCCCATGTCTTCGTAACTTAGTCCCGCAGCCTTGAAAATCGATCTAGCATTGAGTTCTGTCCCTGATTTAGGGGCACCCACTGAGATGCGTTTTCCCTTTAAATCAGCCAAGGTTTTAATGCCAGACTCTTTATTGGCGACGATTTGAATGTAGTTAGGATAAGCCGAGGCAAGTACTCGGATTTTATCCAGCGGCGTTTTAAAGCCTGCATCAATATCACCTTGATATGCTGCTGCGACTGAATCACCTAAAGCGAACGCTAATTCGCCACGACCCGCTTGCAATAAATTGAGGTTTTCTACTGAGGCTTTAGTTGCTTGAACTGAGGTTTTAGAACCTTCGATTCCTGTGCCGTAGAGTTGCGACAGCGCAACGCCAATAGGGTAATACACACCACTGGTGCCGCCTGTGAGAATGTTGATAAAGGCGGGGGCAGCAGCCATAGCGGCAGCACTGAGTGTGAGAGTCACTGCTGCGCCGACGGCGACAAAACGTTTTTTGATTTTCATTATGAAATATCCTTATTTTTTATAGTGTTATGTAGGGTCTTTCGAGCGGTAAATACCGTAATCAGCTCAATATAACTACATAAAACCTGAAAAAGGTCAATTAGGCTATAGTCGATAGCTGCTACTTTTGTATCACAAAACTGAGATCTGAGACTGTTTTGAGCAAGGTTGTATTGTGAGGTAAAACTTGGTTGGTTCAATGAAGCGGGCAATAAAAAGGGCTAACCTAAGTTAACCCTATTTGTGTTATTAGAGGACAAACCTCCTAATAACAAGACACTATTTAGTATTATCTAAGAAACCTTTAGTTGCGTTTTTCGCATGTTTTGCTGCTCTTTTCTCTTTAGGAGACATCAGCGGTTGTTTCTTCGATTCTTTACGGTTTTTTTGCTCTTTACTCATATAAAACTCCATGTACTCTTTGGTTATTCATCAGGCTAATCATGTAAGCCGTACTTAATTGAACCTATTCCATGACGTCCTGATTGAAGCGAAATTTTTATCTCGAATTACAACATTTTAAATTACAAATATCTAAAATCATTGATAATTATCTGTGAATTTATTTGCCTCAATGAGCGATTACAGCAAAATAATCTTATCACCGAATTCCGTACCATGATCCATCTATCACTTAGAATAATTAATGCTAATGCTAGCGTTAACCTGTATAAGAAATATGCGAACAAGGACACAGTACCTCTATTTTCATCATTGTTTGTGGTTTTAGTGGGCCCTAATTGGAGGCTTAACTAAGTACCATATGCCTAACGTCGGCTCGATTTACCTAACATGCCACCTAATATACCGCGCAAAATTTGTTTACCTAATTGGCTTCCAACCGTGCGAGCCGCTTGTTTTGATAATGTTTCAGCTAACCCTTGGCGACGCTTATTGCCAAAAATGAGTTCACTGAACCAACCTTGTTCTTCGGCTTTTTGGCCCGTTTGAGCATCACTTGCTGTGGATGTGGTGTCGCTGGTGGCGTTACCAACTCGTCTCTGGTTAAGGCGTTCGTAGGCCGATTCGCGGTTGATTAACTGATCGTATTTACCTCCAATCGGGCTTTGGACACGGACTTGTTGTAACTCCTCACTTGTGGCGGGTCCCATGCGGCAACGTGGCGGTGCGATGAGCGCGCGCTCGACCATAGTTGGCACGCCTTTGTCGGCTAACATAGACACTAAGGCTTCACCTACAGCGAGCTGGGATATGACGTCGCTAACAACCAGTTTGGGGTTAGGCACAAAGGTTTCGGCGGCGGTTTTAACGGCCTTTTGATCCCTTGGCGTGTAAGCTCGCAGGGCATGTTGAATACGATTACCTAATTGTCCGAGAATTTCGCTTGGGACATCATCAGGAAATTGCGAGCAAAAATAAACGCCTACGCCTTTTGAGCGAATTAGGCGCATGATCTGTTCGACGCGTTTTAATAGACTCGGTGGGCAACCCTCAAAGAGTAAATGCGCCTCATCGATAAAAAACACTAGCTTAGGTTTTTCGGGATCGCCGACTTCGGGCAGATTCTCAAATAATTCTGAGAGTAGCCATAGTAAAAAACTTGAATATAAACGGGGAGTTAAAATCAGTTTGTTTGCTGCTAATAAATTGATAATGCCGCGTCCTTGCAAATTAGTGCGCATTAAATCTTCAAGCTGTAACGCGGGTTCACCAAAAAAGTCTTTGCCACCATCGCGCTCTAATCCTAGTACCGAGCGTTGAATTGCTGCGAGGGATTGGGCGCTGATTAAACCATATTTGGCGGAGATTTCTTTGCGTTCCTCGGCAACTAAGGCCAGCATGGCCCGCAGATCATCTAAGTCGAGCAGTAATAACCCTTGGTCGTCCGCTAGTTGAAAGACTATGTCTAAAATACCGCTCTGGGTGTCATTCAATTCTAAAATTCGGCCGAGTAAGGTTGGGCCCATTTCGCTGATGGTGGTACGCAGCGGGTGGCCTTGAACGCCCGCTAAATCCCATAACACTACAGGATTGGCTTCGTTGTGATAATCCTCAATGCCAATTTGAGTTGCCCTTTGTAATAGCTTTTCACTTGGAGTGCCGGTCATCGCTAGACCCGAGATATCGCCTTTAACGTCTGTGATAAAAACTGGCACGCCTTGGCGTGAAAAACCTTCGGCAATACTCATCAGCGACACGGTTTTGCCTGTCCCTGTGGCACCGGCAATTAACCCATGGCGATTGGCATACTTAAGATTTAAGTGAACCTGTTGTTCACCTTTTCCTATTAATAGCGTATTCAAAGGCATTCCTTATGTTAACGGTAGGGCTTATATTGGAATCGTTGCAGCATCCTTATTTTAGCCACTGTGTATTTAATCCACTTTAGTGTCGTCGTTCATGCGTATAAAAATTCATCATTGAGTGTTGGCCTTAGCGTAATTTATGTCAACATGGGGCCTGAATAAGCTTGATATCACTTAGTAAAAATGTGTGATTGGCAATATGGGCGTTACCTATGAATGAGGTGTGTTATTTGGGTCATTCACTGAGGCGTGCTTGATGGTGAAATTCCCTTTGATTATGCTGCTCTTGTTCTTTACTGTGCTGACATCTGCCTGCACCTAATGAGTCTGTGGTGCAAGAACCTGTGTTGAATCTTATGAGCCTATGCGAGATAAACAGCGCTGTGTTGCTGAGGTGGATAAAAACCTTTATTTGTATGAAAAACTAAAAGCATTAGAAGAAAATCAACGGCTGAAAATGGCCAAAGAACAAGCCACTCAAAAATCGTTAATGTAGAAAGGATATCTATGAAAGGTGCGGGCGGAACACAGGGCGGGACGGGACAATTTTTTATGGGTCTTGCCATGATGTGTGGTGGATTTTATTTATTGTTCAATGCAATACAGGTGAGCTCTAGTTTTGGACTGGGCTATGGCTTATATCGAGTGAATGCCTTTGGGCAAGGCATGTCGATTACCACTGGCATGGTGATGCTACCGTTTATTATCGGTATTGTGATGGTGTTTTTTGACGCTAAGAGTAAGTTAGCTTGGCTGTTGAGTCTAGGTTCGCTAACGGCCTTGGTTGTGGGCGTGATCAGCTCGATTCAATTCCACTTTAAATCTATGTCGGCCTTTGAACTTATCGTGATCCTCGTTTTGGCCTTTGGTGGTTTAGGGTTGTTTTTACGCTCACTGAAAGACGCGCCCACAAGCGATACACAAGCGAAATAACCACTAGACTCTTAATCGCTAGGCTTTTAACCACTAGGCGCTAGAGTGCAAATACGAAATCAGAGCTGTGCATCTAAGTGGCTCAAATAGCGATTTAACGAACGGTTTAACGAGAGTTTTTAACTACAGAGTGAAGGAATGCGATGCGCTGGCGTGACACTGACAGAAGCTCCAATATCGAAGACAGACGCGGCCAGCAAATGGCATCTGCGGGTGTGCCGAGTGCCTTGTTACTCAGGTTCTTGCCCTTTTTGCTGAGAACTAAACTTGGCCGCGTGGTGTTGCTCATCGGCGGCATTTATATTGCTTTTCAGTATTTTACCGGTGGTCTTTCACTTGACCCGAATACTCAAACTCATCTTAGCCAATCCCAATCTAGCTCAACAACAGCGGTACAGGATGAAAATGCCCAGTTTGTGGCGGCCATTTTAGGCACCACAGAAACCGTTTGGGGCCAGTTGCTCAAAGGGCAATATCGAGAGCCTAAGTTAGTGCTTTATCGCAATATGACCTCCACTGGCTGCGGTATGGGACAGGCGCAGTCTGGGCCTTTCTATTGCCCCGCCGATAGCAAGGTGTATATCGATCTTAGCTTTCTTGATGAGCTTAAAACCTTAGGCGCGCCCGGTGATTTTGCCTTTGCCTATGTGATTGCCCACGAGGTGGGTCACCATGTGCAAAACCTGCTGGGCACTAGCACTAAGGTGCGCCAAGCCCAGCAATCTGGCAGTAAAGTGCAAGCGAATCAATTGAGTGTCGCACTTGAATTGCAGGCTGATTGCTACGCAGGGATTTGGGGGCATTATGTCAATCAACAACTTAACTTACTTGAAGCAGGCGATTTAGCGGAAGGCATTGCCGCAGCCAGTGCAGTGGGTGACGATCGTCTGCAAAAGATGGCGGGTCGCGCCGTACAGCCTGATGCTTTTACCCATGGCAGTTCGGCGCAGCGGGTGAAATGGTTTAAGACAGGGTTTGATTCGGGTAATCTCGCCAGTTGTAATACTTTTGCGGCGAAGTGATTTAGTCTGATATCTCAAATACGTACCGAACAGAAATGCAAGGATAACTGAGTGGCCTTTAACGATACCTTTAGATTGAGCAGCCACGCGGTTATCACTAATGCGCAGGGACAAGTACTGTTGCTTAAGGCCAATTATGGTAATTTTGCTTGGGGTTTGCCCGGCGGCGCACTCGAGCCAGGTGAAACGATTCACGAGGCCTTGGTGCGCGAATGCCAAGAGGAATTAGGCTTAAGTGTGCGGGTTAACTATTTGAGCGGCGTGTATTATCACAGCGCCTATCAATCCCAAGCCTTTATTTTTCGTTGTGAACTGTTGTTGCCTGATGGGCCTGAGGTGGCAAAAAATGTGGCAGAAGGTGAGCCATTGCCGATCCACTTAAGCCACGAACATTCAGAGTTTGCCTTCCACGATATCGATACCCTCAGCGCGGTGCAGCAGCAA
This sequence comes from Shewanella sp. SM71, assembly GCF_025653905.1. NCBI lineage: Bacteria > Pseudomonadati > Pseudomonadota > Gammaproteobacteria > Alteromonadales > Shewanellaceae > Shewanella > Shewanella sp. SM71. Next base: position 65,543 of record NZ_JAKKRW010000021.1, on the reverse strand, counting down.
AGAATCCAAGATTGCCTCAATTTCAACGGGGTTGTCATTAGTGCAAAGTTTTAGTGCTTTACTGGTAAACCGCCAGCCGTTAATCGGCTTGGGTTTGCGCGAGTAAGGTTTCTAAGCAGTGTTCCTTGATACCGTAATAGGCTTTAATGTCAGATATTTGCGCGAGGATTGCGGCGCTGTCTTTTTGATTGTGTTGTGGCTTTTTAACGGCCAAAATCATCTTATTTTTATTGGTATGTTCTAGGCTGATAAATTCAAACACCTTAGTCGCATAACCATTGGCTTCCAAAAATAGCGCACGTAATGAATCCGTCACCATTTCAGCCTGTTGGCCCATGTGCACTCCATATTGCAGCATAGGTTTGAACAATTCTGGGCTGTGCATCTGTGGGCGAATTTGTTTATGGCAGCAAGGCGAACACATAATGATGTCGGCATTGGCGCGAATACCATAATGAATCGCATAGTCAGTGGCTATATCGCAGGCGTGCAGCGCGATCATCACATCGGTTTGCTTAGGCGCGTGGGTTCTCACATCGCCGCAGACAAACGACAATCCTTGATGATCCAGCGTTGCCGCCGTTTCATTACATAAATCGGCCAAGGCTTGGCGTAATTCCACCCCAGTCACCTGCGCATCATTATGATGTAGGCTGTGGCGAAGGTAATCATGGATTGCAAAGGTGAGATAACCTTTACCTGAACCAAAATCGACCACATTGATCGGTTGATCATTCTTGTGGGGTGAGGCTTCGAGTGCTTGGCTAAAAACCTCAATAAATTTATTGATTTGCTTCCATTTACGCGACATCGCAGGAATAAGATTATGTTGGCTGTCCGTCACCCCTAGCTTGGTCAGGAAGGGACGTTCAATATCCACAAAACGCTTTTTCTCACGGTCATGTTCTAACGGCGCCGCGACGGCTTGTTTAACGTTATGTGTGCTGATTTGGACTTTACCTTTTTTGCTGATCTCAAGCTGAACTTCTGCCTGCGCCGTGGCTAAGTGGGCACTCTTAAAATCGTTACCGAATAACAGTTTTATGCTGGCTAAGCCTTCGTCATAACTCAGGTTTTTAGTGATGTGATTCGTCTGATGCTGATACACAAACGACAGCACAGGCTCATTTTGCAAACTAATCGGCCGAATCGTGATGCGCTGCAGGCTTTTATCTGCCCCTCGGTACTTACTCAACAATAGTTTGATCAGACTATTCTTCGCCAAGCTGTCAGCCAAAAGCTGGTAAAAATCATCAAAAGAATTAAGCGCTGAATGGGACATTATTGTTTCCGAAAAAGTAACCAAGAAAAACAGGGAGAGTATTCTAACCGCGATCCGCCGCTACCTAAAGTTATTCTCATCGAGAAGGGGTTTGGGGCAGAGCTCCGCTGCTGATCTATTTGTTGAAATTCGTAATCTCGTGTAGGTTTTTGGCAAGCGGGATTTTGTCCCAACTCTTGTTTGAATTATTTAATCAAAGTCAAAGTCAACATCGTGGGGCTTCACCCCACACCCGACCAAGGAGGACTGCTCGTCCTATCCTCCTTGGATGCTCCATGACGCCCCCAACGGAGTTGAAAGCCCCTTGTGCTCATTGCCAAATTTGCTATCGCTTCCGAAGGATGCGTCCCTGCACCTGCGAAAGCTAGCTCGCCATCCATGGCGAGACTCACGCAATTTGTCTATTCGCCCTGCGGCAACTCCGAGGGGATGCGTATTCCGTCGATTTTTGAGTTGTCTGATTGGTCACTTAAAGCATTAAAGAGTTGTGGATGTCCTGTTTCATCCGTTTCTTATTAGGTATTTAGCTTTCTTTTATAACAACAAAGTCAATAAATTTACCCAGAAGATTCTCTGCATGAGTGGTTGCTATAATTTCACCGTGTTCATCTTTGGTAAAACCATCTATTCCTTTTAAAAGCATTAGTATCGTATTTCTACTATAAACGTCTCTATGATAGCGAGGGTGTTTCCCATCATGCCTATCCGAATACACCTCTGGTGGTTGCAGAACTGGGTTAATACCTTTACGAACAACTTTCTTTAGTTTTTCATTGTCAGAAAGTGTTTCTTTCGCTTTAGCTATTGGAGTTAATCCTTCATCGACATAAGATTTAAACAAAAACTCATGTTTTTCTGTAATTTCCTCTTTAATGTATAACTTATATTGTTTAATAATTTTTCTACGTTTTCGCTTCGAAAAAAAATCTGAGGCAATAGCGATTGGAGCTATCAGTAAAACTATTGAGAATAGGAGTCCAAAAAAGTAGATGGGTAGGCGAGCTAGGTGTACAAAGACATTCCCAACAAATACATTATCCCAAAAAGAAACATCCTCTTCAGAATCTATATATTTTGAAAGCCTAATCTCCCTTATTCCAGCTATCTTCCCAAAGATCTCAAGCTCAACATCTGAGCCTGCTAAATGTAAAGCTAATATCTTTATCGTATAACTCTCACCCTCCTCAAGGATAATCTGGGGAAGTAATATAATTTTTTCCGTATCAATACTAGGTAAAGCAGAAGACTTTAAATAATCATTGGTTGAGCTAATTTGTTCAGACTTTAAAAACTTCCCTTCTTTGATTGTTAAGTTTAGAGGGTATTTATCATCGTAATATCCATTAAGTATAGGAGCTCCACCATCATTCTTAATTCTCAAAAATAGAACTGATAAAGTCTGGTTCAAGCTTTTTATATCTACGTCTCCATAGAATACCTTTAACTCGTTAACATCCTCTTTAACATCAAGAACGTTGGTATCGTTTAATACCTCAATAATAAGCTCTGGATTATTTACACGAAAAAATTCAGTATAAATTGTTAGGCTACCGAAAATTGCAGCCAGCATGAATCCTAAAAACGACCATGCAAACCTCTTATCCAGATTGTTAAAAGATGAAATAATGCTCATCTATGAAATACACTCCTTTCTTATTTGCCTAACGTCTTAGTATTTATGCGCTGCGCTGTTTGCAGGGCATAAATCGTTTGTTGGACTTGGTCGCTGTGTCGTGGCACATCCATGTCAATTGATATAAATGATGCTATAGGAATCTGCTATTTTGCGGTAGCGGTTTTTTATACAGTTTGATGGGTAATCACTTGATATCGTTTTAGCTTTATCATCCTTTGCTGGCTAGCAGAGATACGCAAAGGTTAATAGGATTAAGCACTGTCATGGAAGTGACCGTTGACAGCATGGATGTCGTCGTCGAGCCCTCAGGGATGAGTTAATGGCGAGTCACTGGAATGACAGTGCTTAATTAATTTAGTCATTATGACGCCATTGCAAAGTAAGATGCGGCAACTTGTCATTCGTCCTATGGTTCTCGTCTAGTGGCTCTTGTATTGTGGATCAAGCGCGCAGGCGGGTTTTCTTCTGTTATAATGCCTCCTCGATTTTTTGGAGGCGAGAATGGACGTATCTTCTTTACTAGACGGCCTGAATGATAAGCAGCGCGAGGCTGTCGCGGCACCGCAATCTAGCATGTTAGTGTTGGCGGGCGCGGGCAGTGGTAAAACTCGGGTGTTGACCCACCGCATTGCGTGGCTGATGCAGGTTGAACAGCAGAGTCCTTACTCGATTCTTGCGGTGACATTTACCAATAAAGCTGCGGCTGAGATGCGCGAGCGAGTTGAAAAAGTCGCTGGCACCAATATGGGCCGCATGTGGATTGGGACTTTCCACGGCTTGGCGCATCGCTTGTTACGCACTCACTTCCAAGATGCGGGTTTACCGCAAAGCTTCCAAATCCTCGATTCTGACGATCAAGTACGCTTGATTAAACGTATTCTAAAAAGCCTGAATTTGGATGAGAAACAATATCCTCCACGCCAAGCTCAGGGTTATATCAATGGTAAAAAAGACCAAGGATTACGCCCTAAACATATCGATGCGGGCGGTTTTCCGCTTGAGCAGAACCTGTTAAAAATCTATCAGGTTTACCAAGAGTCTTGTGACCGCGCTGGTTTAGTCGATTTTGCCGAAATCCTATTACGTGCCCATGAGTTATGGCTCAATAAACCGCACTTGTTGGCCCATTATCAAGACAGATTCAAGCATATTTTGGTGGACGAGTTCCAAGATACCAACGCGATCCAATATGCGTGGATCCGTGTGCTTGCCGGTCAAACTGCCAATGTGATGATAGTGGGTGATGACGACCAATCGATTTACGGCTGGCGTGGTGCTCAGGTTGAAAACCTACATAGATTCTTAAAAGATTTTCCGAGTGCGACCACGATTCGCCTCGAGCAAAACTATCGCTCTAAGGGCAATATTCTTAAAGCGTCCAACGCCTTAATCGCCAATAACCCAGAACGTATGGGCAAAGAGTTGTGGACGGATGAAGCCGATGGCGATCCGATTTCGCTCTATTGCGCCTTTAATGAAATGGATGAGGCGCGCTTTATAGTCGGTCGAATTAATGATTGGCACGAAAAGGGCGGCAACCTCAGTGATTGTGCGATTTTATATCGTTCTAACGCTCAATCGCGGGTATTGGAAGAAGCCTTATTACACAAAGGCTTAGCCTATCGCATCTACGGCGGTTTACGCTTCTTCGAACGCCAAGAAATTAAAGATGCCATGGGTTACCTACGGCTGATCAATAACAAAGACGACGATGCGGCGTTCGAGCGTGTAGTTAACACGCCGCCCCGTGGCATTGGCGATCGCACTTTGGATATTTTACGCTCCACTGCGCGCCAGCATGAATTAACCCTGTGGCAGGCGAGTGTGCGTTTGCTCGACGAGAAAGTGCTTGCGGGCCGCGCGGCAAATTCTGTGCGTGGTTTCATGGACTTAATCATGACACTGCGTGAAGACACCCAAGATATGGTGCTGTATCGCATGGCCGATACAGTGATCCAGGCGTCGGGCCTTAAGGCCATGTATGAAGCCGAAAAGGGCGAAAAAGCCCACGCTAGAATCGAAAACTTAGAAGAACTCGTCACGGCGGCGCGTACTTTCGAGCTACCAGAAGAGCTGGAGGACATGGGCGAACTTAACGGTTTCCTATCCCACGCGGCGCTCGAAGCGGGCGAAGGCCAAGCCGATGCCTTTACCGATGCGGTGCAGCTAATGACGCTGCATTCTGCCAAAGGGTTAGAGTTCACTATGGTGTTTATGGCGGGTGTCGAAGAAGGGATTTTCCCGAGTAAAATGGCGCTCGAAGAGGGCGATAGACTCGATGAAGAACGCCGCCTCTGCTATGTGGGCATGACCCGCGCCATGGAAAAACTCTACATAACCTATGCCGAATCGCGGCGCATTTATGGCCGCGAAGATTACGCTCGGCCGTCGCGTTTTATCAAAGAGATCCCGCCGCAATATGTGGATGAAATCCGTCTTAAGGCGCAGGTTTCAACGCCGATGGCGAATAATCGTTTCAGCGCCCCAAAATCGGCTGCGACAAACGATACCGGTTTTAACGTCGGCCAACGAGTCAATCACCCTAAATTTGGTGAAGGTAAAGTGACCAACTTTGAGGGCAGCGGTGCCCAAGGGCGAGTTCAAGTGAGCTTTACTGACTTTGGCAGCAAGTGGTTAGTGGTGGCTTACGCTCGGTTAGAGGCGCTTTAATACCAGCCCTGAACGCGATGAATGTCAGCTTTTTATGACACGCTTTTAGGGCGTAAATTCGCATCGGGAGAAGCATGGGTATATGATGCTAATCCTGAAACCGAGTGGAAACTTGAGGGTATTGGGAGTACCTAGTTAATGAATTTAAAGCAGAAATGGGATGTGTATTCCCGTCTTACTCGAATCGACCGTCCCATAGGTACGCTATTGTTGATGTGGCCATGCTTGATGGCGTTGATGTTAGCGGCGGGTGGTATGCCCGATCTTAAGGTATTGGTTATCTTTATTATTGGCGTGGTGATCATGCGTGCCTGTGGCTGCATTATTAACGACTATGCCGATCGCGATCTCGACTCTTTTGTGGAACGTACTAAATCTCGGCCGCTGGCCAGTGGTGAAATCAGCACTAAAGAAGCCTTGATACTGTTTGTCGTTTTAGGTTTATCTGCTTTTGGTTTAGTCTTATTACTCAATGGATTAGTGGTTAAATTATCCGTTGTTGGTATTATCCTCACGATCATTTATCCCTTCACTAAACGCATCACCAATATGCCGCAGATGTTTCTAGGCGTGGTGTGGAGTTGGTCTATCCCTATGGCTTACGCCGCGCAGACGGGTGAAGTACCCATCGAGGCTTGGTGGTTATTTGCGGCCAATTGGTTTTGGACTGTCGCCTACGATACCATGTATGCCATGGTCGATAGGGATGATGATTTAAAGGTGGGCATTAAATCCACTGCAATTTTGTTCGGTAAATATGACCGCCAAATCATAGGTTTATTTCAGCTTGCTGCGCTGGCTTGTTTTATCGCCGCCGGTTGGAGCGCCGATCGTGGTTTACTCTATGGCCTAGGTTTACTGACTTTTGTCGGTTTTAGTACTTACCAGCAAATGCTGATCTTTGATCGCGAACGAGCCCCTTGTTTTAAAGCCTTCCTCAATAACAATTGGGCAGGACTCGCATTATTTGTTGGGCTGGGCGCCGATTATTTAGTTTAGTGAGCATCATTTTTGCTGTGGTAGATCCTGATGGATCATCCACTGATTCTGTGGCGCTAATATTTGTTCTAAATCAATCTGGTGGATGTTGTCTTGGGAGATGACCTTGATAACTGGGCTCACTCTGTGGGGATAAGGCACACCTTCGAGTGCGCGTATTGCGAGATCGATGGCAATTCGAGCCTGCAATACTGGTGAGTCGCTGACCGTCGCGAGTAGCTGTTTTTTCTGCACTAATTCTATGGTCTGTGCATTCGAGTAGAATGCGATGACTTTTCCCGTTTTATTCCTACGCCCGTCTAAATAGCGCGCCGCAAAAGTAGCAGCAACTGCATTGGCGATCACATAATCTACACTTTGTTTAGTAAGCACTTTTCGCACTAAATCAGCTTGAATAAATAACTCTGTAGTGCCAAACCCTCCTTCAATTGTGTCGAACTCTTGTTTGGCTGCCGCCCGCCTAAATCCTTGTTCCGCCGCCATAACCCAAGAGGCGTCCTTAGGTCCAGGAAACCAAGCAACTTTAAGTTTCGCAGGCGCTTTATCGACAGGGTCTCGTTGCTGCGATGCAATATACTCAATCGCCGCCGCAGACATATCTTCAAAGCTGACTAAGGAACGACTCGTGAGTTTGTCGGTCGCGATACCATTCACTAAATCAATAACAGGAATGCCCACAGCAGAGAGTTGTTCGATATCCGCAATCAGTCCGTCAGCCGTATTCGCAGCAATAATATAGGCTTGAGCTTTGAGGGCTTGGCAATCATAGAGTTGTTGTTTTTGTTGCTCAATATTGTCATATCCTCCAGCATCATAAATGCCGAGAGTTACACCTTGACGTTCGGCTTCCTGCGATAACCCAAAGGCGACGCCCCACCAATATTGGTCTTTACCATGGGGAAGTAAGGCGCAGATCCGCCATAGTTTATTGGCTTGAGTTAGTGGTGTGTATGCCGTTTTTTTGCCATCAGCAATCACATCGGTGGGATACCAAGTTGCCTGCACTGCAAAGGTGAAACTATAGAGGATTAAGGTGAGGCAAATCCTGAGGGAGTAAGCGAAGAATGCAGTAAAGTGCATAGGATCATCATGTTAAGTTAACAATAGATTAAGCATAGATGAATGATCCATAGTTGCTAAGTCGATGCTAAATAAAGCTGATTTATTCTTAATAACCAGTGCCATGAAGTGTTATGGCACTTTTATGATGGGCTGCAGAGTGGTTGAAATTGTAGGGTAGTCTTACATTAGCAGGCTTTACGCTTTGACTTGTTCACTGAATGCTTAAGTTTACATTTCACGCTTAAGGCTTAATTGCCACAGCTGGTTTTTGCCATAGTGCTTAGTCTATAGTCATTGGCTTATAGTGGTTTTTTATGATCAATTTCATGCTTAGGTAACAAGGAATCGTTATGTTTATTCCGTCAGGATTTGCACGGGTTAGCCCGTATATGATGATCGCTGATGCCGATAGTTTAGTGGTTTTTTTACAGCAAGCCTTTGATGCTAAAGCGCTACATATTTCCCGTCGGGCTGATGGCAAAATAGCTAATGCACAGATGCAAATCGGCGACTGTTTATTTATGTTGAGTGAGGCGAGTGAAGCTTTTCCGCCTATGCCCGCATCCTATTATTTATATGTGGAAAATGCCGATAAAACGGTGGCTCAGGCACTCGCCGCTGCGGGTGAATTGGTGATGGAAGTGGCGAATATGCCCTATGGCGATCGCCAAGGTGGAGTGCGGGATCCCGTGGGCAATCTGTGGTGGATCTCCCAGCGTTTAGCCGCAGGGCCATATCAGGATTGATCGTCAAGTGATAACCAGTCAAAGGAGATGATGTATGCCGTGCCAGTTAACCCGATTATTTGGAATCGAATTGCCGATTATTCAAGCGCCTATGGCGGGTGTTCAGGGCAGTGCCTTAGCGATAGCCGTGTCGCAAGCGGGGGCGTTGGGATCTTTGCCCTGCGCCATGTTATCCCTCGAAGCCTTAGATACCGCCTTGACACATATTCGCACCCAGACGACTAAGCCCATCAATGTAAACTTCTTTTGTCATCACGAACCTGAACCGCAAGCAGCGAAACAAGCCGCATGGCTTAATCAACTCGCGCCTTATTTTTCTGAGTTGGGTGTCAATCCTGATAGCCAAACCGTGGGGGCACAACGCGCGCCATATACCAGCACCCAGGCTGCAGTGTTAGCTAAATTTAAACCTGAGGTGGTGAGTTTTCATTTTGGCTTACCGAATGAAGATTTGTTGCTGGAGATAAAGTCTTGGGGTTCAAAAATCATTTCGACAGCGACAACTGTAGAAGAAGCCCTATGGCTTGAAGCGCGTGGTGCGGATGCCATTATTGCGCAGGGTTTAGAGGCCGGAGGTCACAGGGGGCATTTTTTATCCGATGATTTAACCGAGCAATTAGGCACTTTTAGTCTATTGCCGCAAATCATTGCCGCCGTTGATATTCCTGTTATTGCAGCGGGTGGCATAGTCGATGCAAAGACAGTGCGCGCCGCTATGGCGATGGGCGCTTCGGCGGTGCAAGTGGGGACGGCATACTTACTCTGTCCTGAATGCACCACCAGTGATATTCACCGTGCCGCTCTGCAAAGTGAGGCCGCGCAGCATACGGCTCTGACTAACTTATTCACTGGTCGACCCGCCCGTGGAATTATGAATCGTTTTATGGCAGAGCTTGGCCCCATCAATAATGCCGCACCGGATTTTCCGCTCGCCTCAAGCGCCGTCGCAGTATTGCGAAGCGCCGCTGAACAACAAGGATTTGGTGATTTTAGCCCACTTTGGTGCGGCCAAAATGCAACAGGTTGTCAGGCTATTCCCGCCGCAGAGCTGACGAGGCAATTGGCGTTAGGTTTGATGGTCTAAGATATTGTTGGATAGGTTATTAATACTCATTGTTATGCTCATCAAGGCTTACATTTAATATAGCTAAATTAGCGGCTTGTTAGTTTATACTCGTCGTTTAAAGGTTGGTTGGTGGTTAGACTGCCGCTTCTTTTAAATTATGTTTTTTCTGTACAAATGGCTGCAAATCACTAGCCCTATAGTCGTGGGTGCGAGTGTTCTATAGATTTAAGGAAAACAATATGTTGTTACGTAAAATCATTGTTATGTGCCTTGCTGTTATGAGTTTTGCTACGTTTGCTGGCAATAAAGCCTATCAAGATATCGCACTTAAAACCTATCCAGATCAGCAGCAAGTGACTTTAGCCAGTGTTGCGGGTGACAAGCCGATATACCTAAAGTTTTGGGCGACCTGGTGCCAACCTTGTATGGAACAAATGCCGCATTTTGAAGCCCTGCAGAAGAAATATCAGGACAAGATTAATATCGTCGCGGTGAACATCAATATTAATGAAGAGCAACCTAAGATTGCTGACGTTATCGCGCGTTTCGGGCTCACTATGCCCGTGTGGTTGGATAATGAAGGCGAGCTGGGTGTGGCTTTAGGTTTGGTCGGTACACCCTATAGTGTATTAATCAATCGTGCTGGTGATGTGGTTTACACTAGCCATGAGTCTGATGCCAATTTAGATAAATTTATCGATATGTTGGCGAATGGCCAAGAGTTGACTGCGCAGACAACGGAGGCACCCAGTGCCGAACAAACAGCTAAGTTACTGAAACCTTGGGAACAAGGTGAGCATTTACTTTTTTTTACCGCAACATGGTGTGATTGGTATTTGGCTGATAGCCGCCCAGAAATGTCTAAAGAGTGTATTGCCGTTCAAAAAGGTTTAAATAATCTCGCGCAAAAAGTGCCTAATAAATCGTGGCACGGTGTGGTCAATCATTTGTGGACAGACAATAAAGCGCTCGAAGATTTTAAGCAGCTTTATCAAACTCAAGTCGATTTTAGTATCGATGAATTAGGTGTGTTATTTAATCATTTTAAAATCCGCAATATTCCTACTTTACTGTGGGTTAAGGATGGTAAAGTTATTCAGCGTATTACCGATTTTAGCCAGCCAGAGAAAGTAGTTGAGCAACTTTCGGCTCAATAAGCTCATTCCAAATGTTAGGCCTTTGATAGATATCCAAAGGCCTTTTGTCTTCAAAGATTGAATAGATACACAGCTCAATATTCGGTGTTAAAGTCATTGCCCATGGGAAGCACTGCGCAATAAACTGATTCGTAGAACGAGTTGGTTAAGCGTTAACCTTGTTTGGTGTAATGCAGAGTGTTTTCCATTTTATCGTTGAATTTTATTGTGGGGGGTTTTAGCACTATGACGCCGATTTTCAGTAATGCCGCTATTGGTCGTAGTTTGTTGGTTTTGCTCTTGTGTGCTGGCGTATTCTTTTTTATCGATTTTTTAGTGCCCGCCTTAGCTGCATTGATTGTGTGTTTTTCAAGTTGGCCTCTCTATCAAAAACTATTGGCAAAATGCGGTGGTCGCTCGGCGTTGGCGGCAACTATTGCCCTGTGTTGTATTGTGCTCGGGCTGATTATTCCGCTGGTGTTTGTATTTTCCTATGCGTTACAAGAGATTAGAACTTGGGTTGATTGGTTGGTGTTTACTAACCAACATGGTTCGCCTGTGCCCTTGTGGATCAAAGACTTGCCTTGGATGGGCGAATGGTTAACCCTGCAATGGCAGCAGTTTATTGGTGAACCCCATGAATTAGGCCAAATTATCAGTGCCATTAGTGGCCAGAATTTGAGTGGCATTTCCCGTTGGGTGCTGCAATTGGGTTGGAATACTTTAGGGTTGTTATTGACCTTACTTTTTATGCTGATCACTTTGTTTTTCCTCTATAAAGATGGTCCGCAAGTGGCTAAACAGTTGGATATCGTGGGTGAGCGAGTGCTGCCTGCTCGCTGGCATAGTTTTTCTCGTGTGGTGCCTGCAACAGTCAGTTCTACCGTGATAGGTATGACGCTTATCGCAATTGGTGAGGGTATAGTGCTGGGGATTGCCTATTGGATTGCGGGAGTACCTTCGGCCGTGGCTTTTGGGGTGTTAACCGCCTTTATGGCCTTGGTTCCCGGGGGGGCGCCAACCATGTTTACCTTGATTTCACTCTATCTTGTCGGCACAGGCGATATGACGGCGGGGGTCGGCTTGTTTCTTTGGGGCAGCATAGAGCTGTTTATTGTCGATAAAACCCTGCGGCCCAATCTTGTCGGTGGGCCGATTAAATTGCCTTTCTTACCGACTTTTTTCGGTCTGATCGGCGGCGTAAAAACCATGGGTTTTGTCGGTTTGTTTGTTGGTCCAGTATTGATGGCCCTGCTGGTGGCCATTTGGCGGGAATGGTTAAGGGAAGAGCCCGAAACGATAATGGGTAAACAGGAGGATAAATAGTCGCTAAAGCTTCATTTCTCTAAGGTATTTTTGCGCTCATCGGTGTAAAACCACCAAGGTTTAGGATCTTCACCTGCCATAAAACGGGTGATGGAGATAAACACATCGAGCATACAGGGGTCGTGTCTCTGACCCGTTTTGTCACACAGCGTTTGATACAGCTCGTAGGGGTTTCTATCTAACAGCTGCTCAGGCTTATCTATGCCAAGCAAACGTAAATCCGCCGCACAGGCTTTGCCAATATTCGGTAAATCAGTTAATTGCTTAACCTCGGCACGCACGACTTTTGCTGGATTCATTTTTATCTCTTGGGGTGTAGTCATACTTGATAGATTAGTCTATTGGCCCACAGTTAACCGCGTTAACCTGTTAAGATATTTCGCCTTCCTTGGCAAAATCGGTGTTGCACTTCTAACGCTTTATTAAGGTTACAGTTTTTCTATATCAACATTTAAGCTATTAAGATGTTCAAGCAAAGCTGGATTGACATTATTATCCACTTTTCCGCCTAAGTACTTACCAAAGAAACGTTCAGTCGCAATTATCGAGGCGAGCTTGTTCGCACGTTTGATAAATCCATGACCTTCATCTTTGGCGAGTAAGTATTCAAGGGGTAACGATTTTTGGTACATCTTTTTCGCAATATTATCTGATTCAACTTGAGTCACTCGCGGATCATTCGCTCCTTGGATAAGCATCAGCGGTGCTTTTATGTTATCGACAAAATTAATTGGGGAGCGGTTCTCCATATCTTGTTTTTGTTCAGGAATTAACGGGTCTCCCACTGATTCAAACCATTGACCTAAATAGGGGCGCCAGTAATCGGGGAACGACGCCATTAGCGTGACTAAGCTTGACGGCCCCACATAGGCGATCACTGCTTGGTAAAGATCTGGGGTAAAAGTCGCGCCGGATAAAGCCGCATAACCACCGTAAGATGCGCCAAAGATCCCCAAGCGATTTTTATCCGCAATCCCTTGTTCGACCAAGTAATTTGCACCATCAGTCAGGTCATCTTGCATACTGCCAGTGCCCCAATTGTTATTGCCTAAGTTGAGGAAGTGTTTGCCAAATCCTGTCGATGCGCGAAAGTTTGGCTGTAATACGGCATAACCACGGTTGGCATAGAACTGAGCAATCGCATGGAAGTAACCAGAGTCTAGCGCCCAGTAGTCCCGAGCCCAAGGGCCGCCATGGGGCAGAATGATGGTGGGTAAATTGTGCTGGTTTCCCTTTGGTAATGTCAAATAAGCCTGAATTTTTACACCATCCCTTGCGGTATAGACTAGGGATTGTCTGGGTGATAACAGTTCTGGTTGTATGCTTGGAGGAATATCTGCGAGTAAGTGGATATCACCATTAATGGCATTGTATTGGTAATCTAAGCTCGATGCCCTATCGCTCGCGACGTTGATCTGCCAGAGATTATTTTTCTCGTTACGTTCGGTAATGGTTATTTCAACATCTTGATTAAAATGCCTATTGATCACATCCCAGTGCTTAGCAAACTCAGTATCAAGTGGATAGGTTCTTAAGCGCCCGCCGTAATAGGAAATGGCTAAAGGTTCACCAGCATCGTTAAACAATACCTGATAAACATCCGCTTCATCGTTAGGATCTTTATGTAAGGTTTCATATTTTCCCGTCATAAGATCAACTTTGAGCAGTTGTTGTTTATCCCGCTCACCGATGTTGGCACTGATATAGGCGAGTTTTTTCGCATCGTTTACTTTTAAGATATCAATGCTTTCACCCTTAGCTGTGTGGATTATTTTACGCCAAGTGCCATCAATGAGTGTGTAGAGGCTATAGCTGTTATCTAGATTGGTGCTACTGCCAATAACGGGATGCCCTTGTTTGTTAAACTTCATTTGCACCAAGTTTAAGTGGTTTTCAAAAATAGGCGTTAGCTTGCCATCATGGGTGTTGAGCCAATAGATATCCATCCGACTCGATTCATCGTGGTTCGCCATCACAACCAGCTGCTCAGGGTTATCCTTAGGCTGTTCCATGACGCTGTATTTCACCTTGTCATTGTGCGTCAGTTGCTGCTCTTTTGGCTCTATTTTGCCTTGGGGAGTTTCAAAGCTGAGTTTAAAAATTTGGGTGTTTTCATTTCCCCCTTTATCTTTCATAAAAAAGAGTTCGTTACTGTTTGATGACCATTCAAATTCTTTAATAGGTTCAATGGACTGCGTTAAGAGTGTCGCACTTGCAAGATCGCTTTTATCCGCTATTACATAAATATTGCTCGCACCTTGGTATTCCTTTGTGAAGGCTAACCATTTACCGTCGGCGGACATTTTTAAATGGTGAATATTTTGCTCATTGAAAAAATCTTCGATGGGAATGAGCGGCACTTGGGCTTGCTGGCTGTTAAGCCTATCCGTATTGGCTTTTTGCTCAGTGGTTGAGGTTGAACAGCTTGCGAGTAGCATAGCGGCAATAGCAGCACTGCATAACTGGCTTGTGAAGGAGGATAATCGCATTGTTGTAACCTTGAGGTTGTTAGAAGTGACATCATGTTAATACGAAAATTAATTATCGTAAAACAATAAAATTTTATTTCTTTGCAATATATTTTACCGAACGAGTATACTAGCCAAGGTTAAAGAGCACTGGGATTGGATTAAATTTAGGATTGAGTGATGAATAAAAACATAGAAAAGTTAATAAAAATCAGTGCATTTTTCCGGTGGGTGATTTTGTTGGCCGCTACGATTGTGGTGGTGTATCTGGGTTATAGCTACTTAGTCCATGATGAGATACGTTTTGGATCGAATAATGGATTGTTCCAAGCGCTATGGGTATCGCCTGATGCGAGTCAAACCCTGTTGCTGTTAATGTTAAGTCCATTGTTTATCACGTTTTTACTGGGTGTTTATTGGCTGCAAAAATTATTAGCCTACTATCAAGACGGCTTGTTTTTTAGCGACGAAAGTATGCATTGTTATCTGTGGTTGGTTTGGCTTAAGGTTGCCGCCTTAGTGATAGAGATACTGCAAACCTTAGGCGTAGGTTACTATCACAAGTCGCTTTTTGAGGATACCCGTATCGACTTGGCGCTCGATTTTGGCAATATCACCACGATTTTATTGATGTTGCTGATTGTTTATTTGCTTAAAGCTGCCCGAGATTTTGAGGCAGAAAACAAAGAGTTTGTGTAATTTTGGACATTATCGTTAATTTAGACGTCATGATGGCGATACGGAAGGTGAGTTCTAAGGAGCTTGCCAAAGCGGTTGGCATTACCGAAGCGAATTTATCCCTGCTAAAACGTGGCAAGGTGAAAGGCGTGCGTTTTGAAACACTGGCGAGTATTTGTGAGTACCTGTCGTGCCAGCCTGGGGATATTTTAGAATATCGTAAGAGTGATACATCGGACTGAGTTCTGCCGTTTTAGCCTTGTTCAACACATCCTAGGACGCACTTAGTTAAGTGCTATCCTAGGCTTGCCGTGGTTAGGCTTTAACCAGTGTTGTCAGATCCGCTGGGCGATAGTAAACCGATTTTAGTACCTTACCTTGGCGAACCACTTTACCTGCCATTTCCACATCTTTAGCGCATTTGGCTATGATGAAATCACCTTGCTGACTACCGACAATTTCAACACCTTGCTTGGCATAGAAGGCAATGGTCTCGGCTAGTTCTTGCTCGTTACGGCACACTTTACTCATATTGCTCGAATGCACTTCATCCCAGCAGGCGATAAAGTCGATTTCACGGTTTTTAGCCACGCATAGCAACAAGTCAATCAGGTAACTGATTTCGAGTCTGTCGGTCATGGCTTGTGCGCCTAAATGCACTAAACGCCCCATTAACACATACACAGAATCGACGATGGCATCGGCCTGTTCGATACGGCTATCGGCTTCGGCAAGTTCAGTTAACTCCTCAATAATCAGTGAAGTATGTAAGGTATCGGCCTTGTCATCTAAAGAATCAACATCATTAACTGGCAAGTCGAAGGTGCTACGAAACTCACTGATATCACGATATAAGTGGTCATAAATAGGTTGAGTTAAGCGGGTGAGTTTCATCTGATTTGCCTTGAAATAAAGAGTTTGGCGGCAATTTTAAAGAAATGCGTCGCAGAATACAAAGATGGGGTAGAGATAAAAATACCCGCAGCCAAATAGGCGGCAGCGGGTTTCGGTAAATTTTGGCGGATGACCGAATGGAGAAATATATTGTGAGCCTGTGTTATTTGGTGATTATTGGCCGTATTTGGCAATCAGTTGATCAAGATAAGGGCCAACGTCTTTATCAGCCCAATCGAGATATCCCCGCACAAAACCGACAAGATTACCTTTAGCATCAAAAATATAACTGGCGGGTACGACATTCGCGGGAATGATTTGTTCTATGTTTTGCTCCGGGTCAAGCCAAGTGGCATAGCCGCTAAAGCCATGTTGGTTAAGAAAAGGGCGTACATCTTTAGATTCTTCATCGATAGAGATTGGAATGATGGCGATATTCTTCCCTTGATACTGCTGCTTAAGCTTGTGGAGTTCTGGAATTTCCCTTAAACAGGGGGCGCACCAGGTTGCCCAAAGATTGACTAAAACCAATTTTCCTTGGTGCTGTTTTAGGGTTTGGGTTTGTCCTGATTCATCAATAAAGGGAACTTCTGGTACGCCGCGTGCGTGCTGCATTTCTATAAAACCAGTCATCACAAGGGGCTTAGGAAGGGGCTCTCCTGTACTGTAGAGTTTATTGTCTAGTGAGTGGGCTGAGCTGCTATTAGAAAACAGACCCAAACACACGAGTAGAACAAAGGGAAAATAGTGTAATTTCATCTGGTTATCCTTTACTTTTAAATAGTCGTTTGTGTTTTTCTACGGGTTACCAATGCGAGACACAACCCAACACCAAGCACTAATAACAGCAGTGGCCCAAACCAAAGTGCGAAGGTGGAGGCTTTAAATTCAGGTTGATAACGGATTTTTTGACCATAGCGTTGCACCATAAAATCGATAATCTCATCTTGGCTTTGCCCCTGTTCCAGCATCGAGAATATTTGTGCTTTGAGCTCGTGGGCGATTGGCGCCTGTGATTCAAATAGGCTCTGATTCGTCGCCATAGGGCAACGCAGCACTTTACTGATATCTATTGCCTGTTGCTGGTAGGAAAGGCTTGATATGGGCTGAGCTTGCGCGACGGATAAGCATGGGATCCCTATCCCACATAAGGTGATAGGGAGCAGTAAGACTAAAAAGCGCAATATTGGATTCATTAGCCAAGTGTCTCCTGTGGTTTGTGATGGGATAGGTTAACTAAGGTTGTTAAATCAGCTTGATAGCTAAAATGGCGAGTAGGCCAAGCGGCAATCATCCCACCTAGCATCATTAATATGGCGCCCAGCCAGATCCAACTCGCAAGGGGTTTATAGCTGATGCGGATAAGATATTCGCTGTCACTTAATTGCAGCCCCATAGACACATAAATATCCCGCCATAATCCATGATCGATACCCGCGTGGGACATTTCCATCCCATTGCTTTTAAAGGTTTGGCGTTGCGGCCTAACGTAACCGAGGATCACTTCATCATTCGCACCATCGCGGATACTGATATTGGCTTGGATTGCCGTAAAGCTATTGGTTTCGACATTCTCAGTGCTTTCATACACTAAGATATAACCCGCCAACGGTTTACCTTGGTCAGGGCCCATTCTGAGGAGGGCTTCCTGTTCAAAAAAGGAGACGGATGTTGCACCAATAATAGTGATAGCCACCCCAAAGTGGGCGAATAGCATGGCTATAAACCCTTGTTTTGATGATTTAACGGGAGGATTTAAGCCGTGCTCATTGTGGTTTTGGGTTAATTGCCGGGCATATATTCGTCTACCTAATCCCGAGGCTGCCAATATCGTGAGCAATAAACACACTAGCAACCAAAGTGCTGCGGCAGTGCCAAGGAGTAAAAATAAGCTACTGCCCGAGGCGGCCTGTAAGCTTACCCAGCCTGCGACGGCTAATATCACTAGGCTAGGAATGAGCAGGGAAGTAATACGAGTCTTTGAGGCATTTTGCCATTGCGCTATTTGCCATTGCACTAAGGGCGCAATGCCCATTAACAGGACAAGCAAGAAAGTGAGGGGGACAAATATAGCGTTGAAATAAGGGGCCCCCACTGAAAGTGTACCTAAATCGAGCAGCTCATAGATCAAAGGGTAAAATGTACCGAGTAATACGGAAAACCCTGCTACGACTAAGATAACGATCCCGAGCAGTAACAGCGTTTCTTTACTGAAAAGCGCGAAAGTCACATCCTGTTTTAAATGATGCGCTTTGAGCGCAAAAATCAGTAACCCAGCACCAACAAAAATCACTAATAAGCAGAGGATTGACATGCCACGGGTCGGATCGGCGGCAAAGGCATGTACCGATTGCACTATGCCGGAGCGCACCAAAAAGCTACCGAGTAAACTGAGTGAGAATGCCAATAAGCACAGCAGTAAAGTCGTGAGTTTAAAGCCATGAGTACGTTGAGTGAGAATGAGGGAATGCACTAATGCTGTTGCCACAAGCCAAGGAATAAAGGAGGCGTTTTCTACCGGATCCCAAAACCACCAACCACCCCAACCCAGTTCGTTATAGGCCCACCAAGATCCAAAGGCATTGCCGCCCGTTAGAAACACCCACGCTAATAATACCCAAGGTCGTAAATAGTTAATTTGACGAGTATTAAAACCACCACCGAGCAGTGATGCTAACGCTGCAGCAAAGCAAACTGTGAGGCCAACATAACCAAGAAAGAGCATGGGCGGATGCAGCACTAGCCCTATGTCTTGCAAAATGGGGTTAAGATCTCGCCCTTCAATCGGAATGTTAGGTAATAAGCGGGCAAAGGGATTAGAGGTAAAGAGTAAAAATAAGTTAAAACCAAGGATCACTAATGCCAAAATGGCCAACAGCCTCGCAAAATATAGGGCGTCTTGGTATTTATCGCTGGCCTTATCTTGAGTGCAATCCGCCATTTTTATGCGATAACTGATGATCGCGCCCCAAAGGGCAATCGCAAATATCCAAAACAGCATTGACCCTTCGTGGCTGCCCCAAACTGCGGCCACTTTATAACCCAATGCTAATTGGCTATTCGAGTGGTTTGCGACATAAGCAACAGAAAAATCATCAGTAATAAAGCAATAAATTAAGCAAAGAAGTGAAACAAATACTGAGGTAAATATGGCTCTAAAGAGTATCGGGCTTAATCCCACCAGATAGGCATTATTCTGCTTAACACCGATTAAGGTCAGTGCTGCAGAAAATAATGCCAATACGCTACTGATGATCAGTAATATATGTCCAATTTCTGGAAGCATAGTTGTCATTTATTATGCCTTAGAATAATGTGGTCGCGGTAATATAGTGTTTACAGTTGGCTATTTTACCCGTGTGATTTTTACATGCTGATTTTTATTCAATTCGCTCAGAAACTTGAGTTATTTTCTTGTGATTTTAAATTTACATATAAGACCTTATTGGGAAAAGTCACTTTAATCACAAGGTTTAATCACTGTTGATTTTAAGATTAGTCGAGTTTCGCATTTAATAATGTGATCTTATCCGTTATTAAATCATTCCTTTTTACGCTTGATGTTTTTTGAAAAGTAAAACGCATTTTTAGTTTTTTTTATAACTGAAATGTGCTTTTTAACTTCTAAAAAATAAATGACATTAATTTTGTAAGTTATTGTATTTAAATTGTTTTAATTGATTTTATTCATCTTGATTTATCAGCGGGAATTTAGTGTGCTCTAGCTCTGATTTTTAATGGTTTTTTGCCTCCACCATGCTGTAACTGGTCAATTGTTTATGTCTTTCAGTGAGCAGTTAGGTTCAGTAGAAAATAAAAAACTAATGATAATTAGGAGTGAATGATGAAACGATGGAAATCCAAAATAGCACTCAGCGTGCTGTTTTGTTTAGGTACTATCGTCAGTGTGGCCGGAATAGCATCCGATGCTAAACCGGGCGAGGTAAAGCCTGGCTATGGTAATAAACAACAGAGTGCGGAAGCTCAGGGAATTATGGCTAATCCCGATCTAACACTAGAATCCCGTGGTGTAAGAACACTGCAGGATTATATTGTTCAGGAAAAAGAGTTGTTTGATTTTCTTTTTGAAAATCATCCGGTATTTAAATATGCCGAGCAAGGTCGTTTAAAAGGAACCTATAAGGTCAGTGACCGTGGTGAAGAATACTTACACGGTGGTGATAGCCAAAAATATAGCCAACATCAAGAGGGCAATCGCCCTATGGCATTGCAATATCGCCTCGGTGCCAAGTCGATTTTGGATTTCCCAAATAAGTTTGTTGGTCCTGAAAAATGTGGTGAGTGCCACGGCCCACAATATGAAAAGTGGAAACGTTCACGCCATTCAAAAACCTTACGTTTTCCGGGGAGTCATCCCGAAGTCGATAACGATTTAAACAAAACCATGTATGGCACTAAGGATACTTCTATCCTGCCAGACGGCATTACCCCTGATGCAATTTATGCGACGGTGGGAACACCAAGAACCAAATACGGCTTTATCGATAGCTACTTAGTACGCGGTACTTTCCATGTGAAAGACGGTTTACTCAAAGATGGTACTGGCACTATGGTCGCCGGTGGTAACCAATTCTCCCGTGGTTGGGCTGAATGGTTAACCCCTGAAATGGCGAAGAAAATTCAGAAAGTTATTCCTGAATTTCCAACTAAAATGGAAGATTTTGGCGCGAGTGGTTCACACCAATGGGGTATGAGCTCCTATGGTGCTAAATACGAGAAGGAATTCTTATTCCAACCTGCGAGCTCCTATTGCGAAATGTGCCACACCTTTAAGTTTGATTTTAAAACTAAAGATGAGTTTTTTGCAGCCCTTGGTAATCCTAAAGAGCTCCAAAAACATACAGTGTCACTCGGTATTACCTGTGAAGAGTGTCATGGCGCAGGTGGTCATTTAGACGGCGGTATCGGTGGTGGTATGCCTTCTAACTGTGAGCGTTGTCACCAGCGTTTTAACTTCGTAGAAGAACTTGCGCAAACCCCACAGGGTAAAGAAAAACTGGAATATGCCTTTAACGTGAAGATGAAATCTTCGTGCCCATCTTGTGGTACAGAAGGTTCGCAAATGTTTGCCTCGTCTCACTACGATAAGGGTATGCGTTGTTCTACCTGTCATGATCCACACGAAGTGACTGATGGTGATTGGAAATCCGGTATTACTAAACCAAAACTCATCAAAGAATGTACCGATTGCCATACGGCACAGGCTGAAATTGCGAGTAATACCAAAACCCACAGTAAACAAACTTGTCAAAGCTGTCATATGCCAAACATGGGTAGTTGTGAAAACTTCACCGCGATCCAGTTCCCTGATATGGCCGGTTTCGACAACGTTCGTAAGTCGCACATGTGGAAAATCGATGTTGATCCATTGCGTAAGACACTTAACCCACCTGAAGGTAAGTCTCGCGACTCATCCACTAAGGGCTGGACTGTGGCGAAGGACGAAAATGGCCATAACTACCTCGATCTCATGTGGACCTGTGCTCGTACTTCCGCTTCTGATCACGATGTAGTGGATAATAAAGGTTGCCATAGCCAATTCCAATCTAAGTTGGGTGAGGGTCTGCACTTTAAAGATCAACAGCAAATCTACGGCAAAGTTCAGAAGTGGCAAAAACCAGTGAAAGAAACCTATGCCAAAGTAGAAAAAGCCCTTATTAGCATCGATAAGTCGCCCAATATGGCGAAGTTATCGGTAGAAGATAAGACGCAAGTGCTGTTGTTGACCGATAAAGCTCAAGATGTCCTCAAGCTGATTAAAGCCGATGGTTCATGGGGTGTTCATGGTGCGCGTTACTCACAAAAACGCTTAGGTGCCGCCTTGACCTATGTGACCCAAGCCCAAGCAATCATTGATGGTAATGCGCTGAGTGCGAAGAAAATATAGTTTAACTTGAGTCCTAGTTATCCCCGACACCTTTGGGTGTCGGGGAATATGAGAGCCTAATTATGCATAACATGCTTCGTCAAAGTGTAAGCCGAATATTGATGGTGTTGGCCTTAGGCGTGACTGCGATGCCAGTCATCGCCGGTGGTGGATCAGAAATGTCTGAAGTGCCCTATAACGAAATCCAATTAAATCCCATTTCGATGATGGAAGCGGAAACCTTAGTCGGCAAGCAAGGCGTTTATTTTTTCGACGTAAATACACTGGAGATATGGGCAGAAGGTTTTATCCCCGGAGCAGTTTTTTTCAATGTTCAGAATTGGAGAGAGTTACTTCCAAAGAATAAAGATGCAGTCATGGTGTTTTACTGCGCTAACCGCCTTTGTACCAGCAGCAATATGGCGGCGAGAGAAACCATGAAGCTAGGTTACACAGGTGTGCGTCATATGGCCGATGGTATTTATGGCTGGCGTATGTCAGGTCGAGTAACAGAAAAACCTTAGTAACACACAGGACCGATGTTTTATCGGTTTGGTTTGCAGGGCCAAAAGGCGAAACCCACAGGGTTAACATTGTAGAGAACATAAAATGAAAACACGTATGCCAACTTCTTTTATCCCCAAAAGCATCACAGTGGCGACCTGCGCCGCATTATTTGTTTCGGTAGCCAGTTTTGCCGGCACAAGTCTGAAAACCGATGCAGATAAAACCTCCTACAGCATTGGCGCTTCTATTGGGAATTACATTTCTGGTCAAGTTTACAACCAAGTTGAATTGGGTTCAGAGGTGAATGTCGACTTAGTCGTGCAAGGTTTTGTGGATGCGCTTAAAGATAAACAGCAATTAACCGACGAAGAAGTGCTGACCTACCTGAACCAAAGAGCAGAACAACTCAATGCCGCAAGAACTGTCGTTGCTGAAAAACAAATGGCAGAAACTAAAAAGGCAAGTGCGGCATATCTTGCTGAAAATCAAAAAAAGTCTGGCGTTAAAGTTACCGCCTCTGGTCTTCAATACGAAGTCTTAACCCAAGGTAAAGGTCATAAACCCAATCCAGAAGATGTGGTCACAGTGGAATATGTTGGCACTCTTATCGATGGGACTGAGTTTGAAAATACGGTTGGACGTAAAGAGCCCACTCGCTTTGCATTAATGTCGGTGATCCCCGCTTGGGAAGAGGGATTAAAGTTGATGCCTGTGGGGTCTAAATATCGTTTTGTGGTACCAGCAAGCCTTGCCTATGGCACTGAAGCCGTAGGTATTATTCCTCCTGAGTCAGCACTTATCTTTGAAATTGAACTGAAAAATATTGAGAAACCCAGCGAAATGAAAGAGATGAAAAATAAAAAGATGATGCCTGCACACGGTTAATCTGGCTCCTAAAACGAGTTGTTTGAAGAGTGAAATGGAGACTGGAATGGTGAGCTTAGGACTAGGCATTGGCATCAGTTTACTGTTGTTTGTTGCTTATATTTACTGGCAGCACATGCGTCTAAACCTAGTCATGGGAATCGCACAGTTGCCAAACATGTCGAGCAAAGTGCCCTTTGCGATGGGAATCGTCCTAGTGCTGCTTACCCTTGCTATCTACAGTCAAACAGGCCGTTTTAGGGATTGGGATCAAGGTCGGATTGATGAAAATATTGATTATTTAGTGGCGGCCGAGATCACTAAAGCCAGTCGTTGGGCTCAGAGTGAGCCGCAAAACACCTTGGCACTTATGTCATTAGCTCAGGCTTACAATGCGGGAGGTTTGTACTCAGATGCGGTGCTGACCTTAGATAAATTACTCGAAATAGGGGGAGAAGATGCCGAAGTGTTAGGGGCAAAAGCTAACGCGCTTTATTACCGTGAGCTTCGGCAAATGACACCTGAAACCCAAGAGGTGATTGCCAAAGCATTAGCACTCTCTCCCTTTGAGCCTCAAACCCATATGTTACTCGCAGCAGATGCTTACTTGCATGCTCGTAACCAAGAGGCCATTGACCATTGGCAGTTCCTGCTCAAACACAATGGGGACAGTATCAACCGTGAAGCAATCGATAATGCGATTGCAAAAGCACAAAGCAAAATGAATGAAAGATGAAACCCGTTTCTATCAACCCTCGCCGTAAAGATCTGTCCCTGCAAGGCATCTGGCGAGGTGTTGATATTTTAATAAAAGGATAAATAGGATGAAGAAATACTATGCATTGTTGCTGTTAGTGCCCTTGCTATTTGGCTGTAATAAAAGCGAGGCCACAGACCATGTTCATAAAGCCGAGATGATCCACGAGCATGACCGTTGTCATTTATGTGGCATGGTGATCACTAAATATCCCGGACCTAAAGGGCAAGTGCACCTCAAGGCTGAGAAAACGGTACCTAAGTTTTGTTCTAGCCGCGATATGTTTAACTTTGCATTACAGCCTGAAAATAAAAGACAAATTGATTACATGATGGTGCATGACGCGGGCACGACTGATTGGGATCAGCCAGACGATGGCGCCTTTATTGATGCTCAAAGTGCCTTCTATGTTTACGGTACGACCAAGAAAGCTGTGATGGGACCTGCCGTTGCCCCTTTTAGTACCAAAGCTGCCGCCGAAGCCTTTGCTAAGGAATACGGTGGCCGAGTGCTGAGATTTGATGACATCACCTTAGAACTGCTCGCGGGTGATAAATAAGGTTGTGATGATGAAGCTGCGTCTCGTCCTTATTTGGCTGCTGTGCTTTGCCTCTTTCGGTACTTGGGCTGCACTCATTCGGGTAACAGATACAGATTCACTCACTCTTGCCCTTAACAAAGCCCAAGCAGGTGACACCTTAGTGCTAGCCACTGGGGTGTATGAAGGCTCCTTTAAGGTGACGCAATCCATTTCGCTAAAGGGGGAAATAGGCGCGACATTAGATGCACTGCGCCAAGGCAGTGCGTTGGTCATTGAGGCGCCTCAGGTGAGTATTGAGGGGCTCAATATCCGCCACTGGGGACGGGATCTGTATTACCGTGATGCCGCCATTTTACTCAAAAAAGGGGCGGATCATGTGCAGATTAAGGGAAACCGCTTGGTGGGTGATGGTTTTGGTATTTATGGCGAACAGCTAAACTCGCCCATCATCACGGACAATAGCATTAGTGGTAACGGCGCCATTCATGTGCTTGATCGGGGTGATGGCATTTATCTTAAGCATGTTAATTCGCCACAAATTGACCGGAATCAGCTGATTTTTGTCCGTGATGGTGTGTATTTAGAGTCCGTTACCCACAGCCGCATTTATGAAAATCAATTCACTAAGCTGCAATATGGTATTCACTACATGTATACCCAAGCCGACGAAGCGTGGCAAAACCAAGCGATTGCCGTCGATGGCGGTTATGCCCTAATGAATTCAACCAATATTTACTTGCACCACAACCGTGTGACTCAGGCGCGGGACTTTGGCATTTTGCTCAACATTACTGAGGCATCCTATGTGCAAGCCAATGTTGCGAGTCAAATCCATAACCCTAAGGGCACTGTGGAGCTTGGCAATGAGGGGAAAGGTATTTTTATTTACGCCGCTCAACATAACCGTATTCAAGATAACGAGTTTAGCCACAGCGATACCGGGATCAGTATGGCCATGGGCGGAGAGGAAAATCGCCTTTGGCATAATCGTATTATGGCCAATCAAACCCAAGTTAAATATGTCGGAGAAACTCAACTTGAATGGAGTTATCAGGGGCAGGGGAATTACTGGTCGGAATATCAAGGTTGGGATCTGAATGGCGATGGATTCGGGGATATTGTCCATAGGCCGAATGACAGTTTAGATAAACTGTTTTGGCTTTATCCTGAAGCCAAACTGTTGATGGAAAGCCCCGTTGTGTTGTTACTGCGTTGGGTGGAACGCCAATTTAAGCCCCAAGTGACGAGCGGTATAAGTGATCGTTTTCCCCTAATGCAAAGTGGCGCGCACGTACTGATTGATGGAGGTTCGCGATGAATCATCAAACTTTGACCTGCTCAGCGAATAAGCCTGTAGTGAATGCTGATGTGGTTGTTAAAGCGACAAATATCAGTAAATGCTATGGCAAGTTTAAGGCACTGGATGATGTGAGTTTTGAGGTGCTAGCGGGTCAAGTGATCGCACTCCTTGGGCATAATGGTGCGGGTAAATCTACGTTACTCAAGCTTATTTTGGGATTACTTACCCCCACAAGTGGCTTGCTCCAAGTTCAAGGTTATAGTGTCGGAAGTATGAATGCCAGACAGAGTTTGTCCTTAGGCTATTTACCTGAAAATGTGAGTTTTTATGACAATATGACCGCCAATGAGCTACTGCGATATTTTGCTAAGCTTAAGGGCGTTGCCTTGCCTAAAGTGTATGAATTACTTGCTGAATTTGGTTTAGAGGCCGCTAAAGATAAGCGTTTGAGTACTTTTTCTAAGGGGATGCGGCAACGTCTTGGGCTCGCACAGGCGATATTGGCTGAGCCTAAGGTACTGTTACTCGATGAACCGACTGTCGGTCTAGATCCCTTGGCATCGGCTTTCCTGTATCAAAAAATCGCTCAGCTCAGGGCGCAGGGCTGCGCCATTATTATCAGTACCCATGAGTTGGGATTAGTACAAGATCAGATGGATCGCGCTTTGATCTTAGGTCGAGGGCGAATGTTGGCTTCGGGAAGCTTAACCTCCCTGAGGGCGGCGACTCAGTTGTCAAATCATATCTTGTTGCATTTTCTATCTAATACTCAAAGGCAAGCATTGCTAGCGGATCCCATTTTAGCGGCATGTGTTAAGGCAAACGCGGGGCAGGGACTCACGCTCGCTGTGCCACAGGAGCAAAAGTCAGCCGTGTTAAATCACTTATTACAAAAAGTGCCCGTGGGGGATTTTTCTATTGAACCTCCTAGTTTGCAGAGT
Organism: Shewanella sp. SM71; assembly: GCF_025653905.1. NCBI lineage: Bacteria > Pseudomonadati > Pseudomonadota > Gammaproteobacteria > Alteromonadales > Shewanellaceae > Shewanella > Shewanella sp. SM71. The sequence continues at coordinate 38,783 of NZ_JAKKRW010000021.1, read as the reverse complement.
GTGTTTCATCATTACATGGAAAGTCTTTGCCCCCTTCAGTCGCCAAAAATGCCCACAAAGACTATTAACATAACAGATATAAATCAGGCGATTAATTTGGAATCAGTCCTATGAACCGTTCCGAGGTTTTGCATCGCCGTTTAAGTGCCCTGAGCATAGTGAGCACCATAGCCGCCAAAGAGTTTAAGGATAATTTACGTAATCGTTGGTTATGGATGATGGCGGGAATCTTGTTGCTGCTATCTCTGTGTGTGAGTTTTATGGGCAGCGCAGTGTCCGGCAACTTAGTGGTATTTGAGCCTGCCCAAATCCTTTCTGGGTTAGTCACTTTATCGGTATTTATGCTCCCTTTAGGTGCGATTTTGTTGAGTTATGACAGCTTTGTTGGTGAAAAAGAATCCGGCACTTTGTTGTTACTGCTGACCTATCCATTAGCACGTTGGCATCTGGTGTGCGGCAAGTTTTTAGGCCATGCCTGCGTGATGACCATTGCCTGCATTTTGGGCTTTGGTTTAACAGGATTAATACTGATATCACTGGGCGATACTCAGGCCCAGTTATCCATAGCTATCGGGTTTACCCATTTGATTATGAGCAGTATTTTGCTGTCATTAGTGTTCGTGCTCTTGGGTTATTGGGTTAGCTTGTGTGTGCGAGAAAAAGCCAAGGCGCTGGGGATATTGCTCATTTTATGGTTTGTGCTTGTGCTGGTTTATGATCTGATTTTACTCAGTGCTGTGGTTGGAATGAGTGAGATGTTTAATCGTACTGTATTCAATCTACTGATTTTGTTGAACCCTACTGATCTGTTCCGTGCTTTAAATTTACTCGCGACTCCCTCGGATACACTCGCGGCTAAAAGTAGTCTCACTCTGCTTGCTCAAACTGGGCTGGGCTTACCCTTAATGTATGGTTTGCTGGGTGGCTGGATTGGTGCATTACTTTTGTGTTGTTCTTGGATCTTTAAATACCAAGAAATCTAGTTTAGCGACCTCTGTATTAGTCTAACTTTGTACTTATTAAACAATGACTAAACTGAGTATAGAGTCACACTCTTATATGTTGTTAAAAGGTAAAATAAACCATCTTGACTTGGTGATTGCATATCATCGTTTTCTTGGAAAGAAACAATGTCACATGATGATTGCATGTTGTTAGTGTAATCAAACTTTATCAGTATTGGCTGATCTTTCAGGCGTTTAACATGCATAAAATCACATCTTATTTAATGTTAGATGAACAGGCTAAGGAATTAGTCGATCATGTGAATGGGACAACCATCAGCCTGACTTTTTCCGAAACGGCCTTATTAGTGCTGCTGTTATCATCCACGAATGCCATTTTTACTAAGGAAGAATTGCTGCAGGTCGGCTGGCCTGAAAGGGTGGTTGCTCCTACCTCTTTAACGCAATGCATCAGTACCTTACGTAAAAAGCTCGAACCCTATACCGAAGTGCAGCTTAAAACCGTGGCACGCCGCGGTTATCAATTGCATATCTCTGAACAATCCCATGTAAAGATGTTGGCGATCAATGATGCTAATGCAATTCGTGATGCCTTAGTGGGGGTGTCGGTTTGGACTAAAGTTGCTGGTATTGCCCTCTTGTGCGCTATCTTGGCAATCGTTTGGTATGTGAGCGACCATCATGCGGTGGTTAAACAGGTGGCTAAATGGCATGCCGATAAATATATCAGCCTCAATATTGGTGGCACGCTGGGGACGGCGCGAACCTTCTATATTGGCGATGAGGATCGTTTACATCCTTCATGGTGGCAAAAACATTTAGCGCCAGAGGGAAATCACATCAATAACCTTAATTACTTCAGTGCATTTACCTCAACTGATGGCAAAAATTATTCGATGGCGATTTGCCCTGAGCTGGACGCCGATGCCTGCAGTGATCACGGCATCATCAATATCACGGCGATAGATGCAAAACCCGCAGGATTAAATATGGCGGAGTTTATTCCGCTGAGCCAAATAATGGAGCAGCGCATTCGCTATAACCGTATCGTCCTCCCTGCGGATGATAAAGGAATGGGCGAGTTACTTGAGCATAATTACCATGCGGATATTTATTTTCCCGTCGCGGGCGAACTCTTAGTTCGTAACGATCTCAGTATGTCTCTGGTCTATGAAGGGCAAAATAAGGGTAAGTTTTATTCAACCTCCTGTATTACAGATCAAGATTGTTTAACGACGCCGATTAAATACACTATCCGCGGTGAGTTTGAGCAGTACCAGACCACAATTGATGACCTTAAAGTCGATGTTTTTCACGTTAAAGTGTTACAAAAAGAACTGACAAAACCGGATGAAGTCAGCCATTCTGCTATGCAGTTCTACCGTGAAATTCGTAAGCATGATATCCGTGATGAAGATTTATTTTATTATCGTGTTTATCAAAATGAGCACACGGCAGTATGGATCATTCCTCAGATGGGACAAGTACTTGCGTGGACTCAGTACACTCAGATCAAATTATAGAGTAGTCATTAGCCAAACTTGATTAAGCCGACATAGTGTCGGCTTTTTTGTGCCTGCAGTTGAGCGCGGTCGTGATGATACTAAGCTGCGTGTTTAAGCGTCTGGCTCAAATTGTTTGCATTAACTTTCTATCATAAAAATTGGCTTTGTTTTACTTCTTCATTCAGTGCCAGTTACACTGCCAAACTTAGCAATCACACTATAAATACAATAATAAAAAAGAGAGGAGTCATTCATGTCGGACCGTCTTATTCCCGTGCTGTTACTGTCAACTTCAGTACTGGCTGGGCTCACTGCTTGCAGTGATAACACCACAGAAAACACCGTAAAAACCAGCGAAAACGCACCAAAAAGTCAAGACATTGCGGCTCAAATGCCGATTGGCATTAATGTCGCGGCTATGACGCCAACGGTAAAACCAGGGGATGATTTTTATACCTACGCCAATGGCGAATGGATGAAAACGACGATGATCCCAGCCGATCGCTCCAGCACTGGCGCTTTCCTCGTTGCCTTTGAAGCAACCGAAAAGCATAAAACCAGTTTGATTGCCGATCTGGTGAAAGCGCAACATGCGGTGGGGAGCGACGAAGCGCGTATCGCCGATTTCTACAAGGCTTACACAGATACCGCCGCTATTGATGCCGCAGGAATGAAGCCTGCCGAGGCGGATATTGCCCGTTATGAGGCCATTGCGAGCAAGCAGGATTTATCTGCGGCGTTAGGCGGAAATCTGCGCGCCGATGTCGATCCTCTCAACGCGACTGACTTTTATACCGAAAACCTATTTGGGATCTTCGTCACCCAAGGTTTAGCAACGCCGGGCGAAGTCTTACCTTACTTTTTACAGGGCGGTTTAGGCTTACCTGAGCGTGAATATTACCTGTCTGCCGATCCTAAAATGGTCGACATTCGCACCGCTTACCGCGCTTACATTGAAATCTTGCTCAAAGATGCTGGTGTGAGCGATGCCGCTGTTCGTGCCGATCGTATTTTTACCCTTGAAAACAAGATTGCCGCGGCCCACGCCAGCCGTGAAGCAAGCGAAGATTTTACCCAGTCTTCGGGGGTATGGAACCGTGCTGACTTTGATACCAAAGCACCGGGCATCGATTGGACTGCCTTTCTAGCGGCGGCGCAACTGGGTAATCAGCCTAAATTTGCGGCCTACCATGCAACGGCGATTACGGGACTTTCTGCGCTTGTGGCCTCTGAGCCTTTAGAAGCATGGAAAGATTGGCTCGTGTTCCACCATATCAACAGCCATGCTGATGTGTTGCCATCGGCAATCGACAACGCTTCGTTTGCCTTTAATGGCACTAAGCTTTCTGGCACGCCAGAGCAGCGCAGCCGCGATAAACGTGCCTTAGCGGCACTCGACCAATATTTAGGTGATGCCGTAGGCCATGCCTATGCCGAGCAATATTTCCCTGCTTCGGCCAAAGCAGAAGTCAGCACTATGGTGGATAACATAGTGGCCGCCTTCGGTCAGCGAGTGGAAAAACTCGATTGGATGGACCCTTCAACCAAGAAAGAAGCCCTAGCAAAAGTGGCCACTATGGCAGTGGGCGTGGGTTATCCCGATAAATGGCGCAATTACGACAGCTATGCAGTGACTGCGACCAATGCCTACGCCAATGCCATCAATGGCGAAAAAGTGGAGTACAGCCACCAGTTAGCCAAGATTGGCAAACCAATGGATAAAGGCGAGTGGTGGATGACGCCGCAAGTGGTGAATGCGGTGAATTTGCCGGTGCAGAATGCGCTTAACTTCCCTGCGGGTATTTTGCAACCGCCATTCTTCGATGCTAAAGCCGATGTCGCTTACAACTATGGCGCGATTGGCGCTGTAATTGGTCATGAAATCAGCCATAGTTTTGATAACAATGGCGCGGCCTTTGACTCGACTGGTGCTATGCGTAACTGGTGGACGCCCGCTGACTTTGCTCAATTTGATAAGCAAGGCGATGCGTTAGCGCAGCAGTTTGATGCTTATGCGCCTTTCCCTGATTTACACGTGAATGGCAAGTTGACCTTAGGTGAAAACATTGCCGACGTAGCAGGTTTAGCCGCCGCTTATGATGCTTATCACGCCTCGCTTAAAGGCAAAGATGCCCCAGTGATTGGAGGCTTTACGGGTGATCAACGCTTCTTTATCGGCTTTGCGCAAACCTGGGCCACTAAGATGCGTGACGAAGCCCTGCGTGCTCGGGTGGCAACCGATGGACATGCCCCCGGCATGTACCGCGCGCTGACCGTGCGTAACTTAGATGCTTGGTATACTGCATTCGATGTTAAGCCTGGCGATAAGCTGTATTTAGCCCCTGAAGATCGCGTTAAGATCTGGTAAGTTTACTGCGTTGATTTGAAAGGAAGGGGAACACTAACGTTCCCCTTTTTATTAACGATTTTGCAGTCGGTTGTAATCCAGCCACCCACTTTCTATCGGGTGATTGTCGAAAAAGATCTGATTGAGTTTGTCACTAAAGGCCCAAAACTTCGGATCAGTACGGCGTACACCCACCATATCTAACAGTGCTTCATAGTCTTTTTCAGTTTGCATTTTCTCTATTGTCGCTACGACGTTAGGCAAGTCCTGTTCTTTCACTCGCCAAAATGCCTCAGGATAACTGCCCAATAAGCCATGCACTAAAGTGACGTCATCTTTAGCGGGTTCGCGGTTACTCGCCTCATTAAACAGGCTCGAAATATTCCGATGAGCGCTATTGCGAACTAAGGTAAATATCTCAGTTTTACCCGCTTTTTCAGGTTCCACCATGATCATGGTTAGTTCAGGTAACAGGGTCGCTTGTGTGCCTTTTAATCGATCTAATGTGTGTAAAAGTGCTTTGCTATGTATTTGCAAGCTACTGTTTTCTATGTGATATCGATTGGGTTGAACCTTAGCAACCTTCTGCCCGAGTTTTTGATACAGCTCGCCCTTTAGATCGTCACTAAAGTAGAGTACGCCCGTAGGCTGATGAAAGGTGTTGATATCCCCTGCGATAAAGGCCGTGAGCTGAGTACCAGCCCCTTGATACCAATCACTCAACTGTTTGCGCCTTTCCTCCTGTGGCAACAGGGTCAGGAAGTTCGATTCCCCCTCCATACGTAAAAAATCCATGTATAAGCGAGTTAATAGCTGGTGGCCGTAGTTACCATAAACATCGAAACCCGCGACCAATAAATAGTGGATACGCTCCAGCAAGGCATAATCGATAATCCAAGCCGTTTTGGGCGGTTCGCCGACTAAGCCTTTGACCACAGTGGCATTGTCGAAGTGGCGAAATACTGTCAGGCTGGCATTATCATTGGTGTCGTCGCCATCCCAGAGTCCGTCTATGGTAAGGTGCTGGCCGTTTTTGAATTTCTCGTTCAAGAATTGATTACGCGCCCGCATATATTTGCCTTGCTTGGCGGCATATTTCACCCAAGTTACTGCGAGTGCAGTGCTTTCTTCCTCTGCAGGCATACGTAGATTTTCAAGTTGGGAATGGTAAAAGGCGCTAAAGTCAGTGTCGTCCATATAATCTGGAGTCACAAAGTACACCCAGAATCTATCGTTAATGACATTGAGCGCCACCTGACCACGGCACACTGGGCCTTTGATAAAGCCCATAATGGTATCTTGGGCGCGGGTCAGCATAAATCGATAGCGCGCACTGGCAGGAATTTGAATAAAGGCTTCAAAGGGATTGGCCGCAACGCTCGGCTTGTAGCTCGGCAGTTGAGTGACTGAGTAATCCGCATCGATAAACCATTGTTGCCAGTTATTTAGCAAGCCGGTATTTAAAGCGTAGGGGATATGGGTTTTATCGACTATGGTTGCCCGATAAGGCCGAAAGCGGTAATAGACTCGCTCCACCTTAGGATCGTCGAAGGGACGACGGGAGGCGATAATATCCAGTGCTTGCCCCGGCGGCGTCCGAGAACGTACTAACTCGAAGAATAAAGGCTGGGTGTTCGGCTGATTCAAAGACTCAAAATATAAATGGAAGGCAAACAAATGCTCGTAGATGTAGCGTGCACTTAATTGGCTTTTTAAACTGTCGCCGTTTAAAAACTTCTCCCAGAGGGTTATTTCTGCAATAAATTCAGGTGTAAGCGCTTGTGCAAACGGCAGTGGCGCACCTTGCTCGAGCCAGTGCATCAACACTTGATGTTCATTCGCATTCAGTGCTGGCAAGCCATAAGGCATACCTGCAAGGGGCTGGCTTTGCTCGTATTTGTCCATTTCCTCTAGGCTGGCGCATTGCTGAACTCTGTCTAGGCTGAAATCAAAACGCTTATCTAAAATCTTGTCTTCGGGCAGGGGATGCATTTGCTTAAGCGTGAGCATTCTGGCTAATACTGAGGCTTGGGTATTAGCTTCTGGGGTTTGATCGCGCTCGTTTAGCATGGGGTAAAACCCGCGTTGACGCCAAGCTTCTGGGGTAAAGGCATCGACAAGTAAGCGATTAGGTGTGGCAGCGACTAAGCGTGTGCCTTGGTAGACCTTTTCCTTACTCGCCCCGCGCTCTATACCTTCGCTCGAGGTCATTTTTAACTGACAGGGGGCATCGTAACAGGCATGACATACCACGCAGCGGCTATTGAGAATAGGCTCAACTTGTGTGTGCACAAACTCGGCCTGTTGAATAAATTGGTCGTTCAGCTGTGCATTTTCGACGCGTTTTTGCGGTGAGCTAGTACCAAACAGGCTATTGAAATCGATTTGCGCTACGCTGGCACAACCTGTCGCTAACAGCACTGCGACCAACAACAACCTCTTCCATCCCCCTTTTATCGCGTCCATTCACCGCTCCTTCGTTTGCCACATGCTATTTAGCAGAGTTAGGCTTTTTAGCCCACTGATAAGTATCACTTTAGCAGAAGAGTGTGTTGGATTTGAAATTTGCAGCCAGATGTTGTTCAAGGAGTTTACTTAGGTTGCCCTACAGACTTTTGGTCGCTGCTCGAAACTTGAGTAAGATAGCGGCTATAAAAGCGTACCTGTGATGGCTGTATTAATTGCACCAGTATTGTTGTGGCAATAACAAAAGGATGAAGTATGACTGCTGATAACCGCTATTTTTACGAACCGAGCAAAGGCCATGGCCTTGCACACGATCCTTTAAATGCGATTGTGGGGCCTCGACCGATCGGCTGGATTTCATCACGGAATGCCGAGGGGCAACGCAATCTCGCACCTTACAGCTTTTTCAATTGTTTCAACTACAAACCGCCCATCATTGGCTTTGCCAGCACAGGCTGGAAAGACAGTGTTGCTAATATCGTCGAAACAGGGGAGTTTGTGTGGAACCTCACCACTCGCGGCTTAGCCGAGCAGATGAATCAAACCTCCGCCATGCTGCCACGCGGTCAAGATGAGTTTAGCTTTGCCGGACTCACGGCTAAAGCAGGCACCATTGTTAAGGCAGACTTAGTGGCTGAAAGCCCAGTAAACTTCGAATGTAAGTTGTCCCAATGCATCCAGTTAACCGCCGCTAATGGCGACAAGATCGATACTTGGTTAGTGTTAGGAGAAGTGGTGGCTGTGCATATTGCTAAGCATTTACTCAATGCCGAGGGGATTTATCAAACTGCCCTCGCCGAACCCGTATTACGTGCTGGCGGCCCATCGGCCTATTATGGGATCTCAGAAGATCTGCGTTTTGATTTACATAGACCACAAGTGTAAGGGGCTGCTCAGTCGCCGCAGGGCTTTGGGTTTTTAAACTTCGTTTGAGTTTTTGACTTATGAGTTTTGGTATCTCATGGCTGAGCAATTCAAGGCTTATACTTATTATTCTTTAAAAGAAAAATCAAAGTCGTGGGGCTTCACCCCACACCCGACCAAGGAGGACTGCTCGTCCTATCCTCCTTGGATTCTTCAAGACGCCCCTAGCGAAGTTACATGCATTGGTTACCTGTCTCATACTCCAATAAAAATTGCCTAACGGCTCAGATGGGACATCCCTGTCCCCCCGAGCCTGCGCCATCATCCATGATGTCGCCACGGCATTTTTATCTGCGTATTTCGACAACTTCGCAGGGGGAGGTGAACTCCTGAGGTTTCGGTGTTAGCTGCTAATCTCAAATTAGTTGTGCCTGTCCTATCTTTTATACGGTCAAGATTTAACAATGCGTGTGCAGCGTTAAATGCTTTATTTTTCAGCTTTCTTTATCTTTCACTGAATCCATTTTAGGGTTTAACCTTTGATTCATTTTTTGCTTTTTTTTCAAATTTCTCAACTTTACTATAAAATCCAGATTTGAAGCAAAAACTATGTAGACAGCGAAAAGTTGTGCGTAACCAATAATCATAATTAAGAACAACCCGCCCCCACGAATTATTGATGGATAAACTTCGTACAAGTAACTGCTCTTTAAAATAGGGACGGCTATGGCTCCTATAATAAGGCTGCACATAACCAATGCAGAAAGAGCCACAACGCCAACAATAAGTGTAATCCTAGCCTCATCCTCATCTGAAAACACAACCTCGACTCTAGAAGGCTGAGTAATTTTCATAATGGCATTAGGATAAAGATAAGCTATCCAGATCCCCATTATAGTGAAGACCATAGCTGAAGTATTTTGCAGAATTGACAGAAATGGTGAGAGTTCAGTAAAACTCAAGTCATCCCTAAAAAAAATACTAATAGTCATGACTAACATGAGTACCATTAAATGCCAAATTACAGATTTTATATTACGCATGTCATTCACTTATGAAGCAGTAGCATAATCAACTGAAAGATCCGAAGTACCAAACGGAGCCAGCAACCTGTGACGGTTCAAATGCATTGCATTATATAATCGCACAGTACTGTAATGCCCTGATTCATCGTTACGACCACCAATATCACTTACGACTAAAACATTCTTTACAACAAACTTGTTTAGCCAACATATCCCACCAACACCTTCTTTTTTAAATCCTAAGTTAGCCCATTCTTCTAGGTCAGGATTATAGTTCTCGTGATAAGTCTCCATCATCTCCCCAAGTTGTTCTGGAGTTGGTGCCGCATCGACGATTACTTCTATTCGTCTTGTATCCCTATCACTTTCACTAGAGACGAATGGTAGCTGCCCACAAAGGCGCTGCCACCCAGTGCTTTGCATCTCTGCCACACTAATCACTTCACGTTTAACAAAATGAGTGATTTCTGAAGCGATACTGGCTAAGTCAGCGTTATTTGTAATTTTGGTATACTGTTGACTCGAAATTCTTAACCATAAATTATCACCCTCAGATGATGGGAAGCATACGGAAGTATACAGGCCAAGTTTCCCCTCTTTTTCTTCGGTAATTTTTGGCCTTACTGTACTGTGAAGCAGTACAAAGTCTTTTAAGTACCTATTCATTACTTGTGTATCAGATACTGAGCGAGGAAATTTAATTGAGGCAAAAATATTCATCACAGGCACAAACCAATAATACAAAGGCTCCCCCCAAATAATTTTTTCACCAGGAGTCACATCATCTGCGTCATATAGATGTTCATCATTAAGAGGCGCGTCAGACCGCAGACCATAAACACCGTCACCATTACCTATTGCTCGCCACAAAATAACAAGGTAATCACCAGTTTCTTCATTGCGGTCAATCGACTTTAGATAAACTTTCTTCCTATTAGAATATCCAACCGTTTCATCATCCCACAACAAAGTATCAGCTAGAGAGGTCCTAGTTCGATACCAAGTATTCAAATTATCAAGCACATAAGCCATATCTAATGGCTCGCTATAGTCAGACCCTACTCGGTGAAAGCCAAATTCCTTGTACTTAAAAAATGTAACTAATCCCTCAGCCATACGACCTCCACGAAAATACAGCAAACAAATAAAATCAATAAGATAGAGTGTATCAGCAATTTTTAAAGTGATACTAATAATAAATAAAGCAAATAGCAAAAAGATAGGACATGCAAAACTCTTTTGGGATAAACAGCCGACACCGAGGTCACAGTAGTTCACCTCCCACTGCGAAGTTGCTGAAGAGCGTTGAAGAAAATCGCGTGAGCTTGGCATGGATGCCAACCTAGCTTTCGGGGTACAGGATGTACCATCGGAAGCGTTAGCTATTTTCGAGTAAGCAGGAAGCCAGTAACTAATGCATGTAACTTCGCTAGGGGCGTCTTGGAGCATCCAAGGAGGATAGGACGAGCAGTCCTCCTTGGTCGGGTGTGGGGTGAAGCCCCACGACTTTAATCCAAACGAAGTTTGGGTAAACTCAATAGACTGCCATCTGCAAGATTGAAAAACAAAACCCCAGTAAAAACTGGGGTTTATTATTTAAGCCTTAGCTGGCAAAGGTTAGCCAGCTAAGCTAACCAATTATCGCGTTATTTGATAAACGCGAACGCATCACCGTAGAGATGCGCTTCTTCTACACCAATCTCACGGAAAATTTCCCGTGCTGCACCCACCATGTCGAAACGGCCGGCGATGTAGATGTCGTAGCCATTTAAGCTAACAAAATCTTGTTTGATTTGCGCTAACAGATTAGCGGTTTTGCCTTGCCAATTAGCGGGAGCTTCTTCGATAACTGGCACGAAGTGTAACCAAGGGTGAGCGTCGTGCCACTCGCGGGCGATGGTTTCAAAATACATGGCATCTTGGGTGCGACAACCCCAATACAGCATAGTTTCAACCTGTTGGCCGAGGGCTATTTGGTGCTCGATGATACTTTTAATGTAAGAGAAACCTGTGCCGCCGGCGATTAACAGGCGAGGGCGAATGCTTTCGTGACGCAGGTGGGCTTCGCCGCCTGGGGCTTCGATGTCGATAGTGCTGCCATCAAGGGCGCAGGCTTTCAGGCGCTCGACCACTTGCATTGGGTAGCTTTCACTCACAGCGGCGCCAATGTGTAATTCGATCAGCTCGGCGTTTGGCGCTGATGCGATAGAGAAGGGGCGTTTATCTTTTTCACCCATGACAACACATAAGTATTGCCCCGCTTGGAAATCGAAGGCGGTTTCAGGCCTTAACAATACTTGATATACGGCATCGTTAAATGGGTTAACTTTCTCTATCTTACAACGTATGGTTTTCATCAAACTTCCTTTGCACCTTTCTTCAACAGTATGTGTCTAGGTGTCGCTTTAGAGGCCTGTTATTGGCCTATTCTCTTGGCTAAAGCCGATACTTGAGTAATGGCTTAAGCTGAATTATAGGGTTGGGCTGTCGTCTATGCCTAACTCATCCCAGATTGAGTCGATCTTTTGTTTTACTTTTGGATCCATCACGATTGGCGTGCCCCATTCGCGGTTAGTTTCACCTTCCCACTTATTAGTGGCATCGAGTCCCATTTTTGAGCCTAAGCCCGCAACGGGTGAAGCAAAATCGAGGTAGTCGATCGGGGTGTTTTCTATCATCACAGTATCGCGTTTAGGGTCCATGCGGGTGGTGATCGCCCAGATCACATCCTGCCAGTCACGGCAGTTCACATCTTCATCCACTATGACAATAAACTTAGTGTACATAAATTGGCGCAGGAAAGACCAAGCGCCCATCATCACCCGTTTGGCGTGTCCCGGATATTGTTTGCGAATGGAGATCACTGCCATGCGGTACGAACAACCTTCTGGCGGCAGATAAAAATCAACGATCTCAGGATATTGCTTACGCAAAATTGGCACAAACACTTCGTTTAATGCGACCCCCAGCATGGCGGGCTCATCCGGTGGACGGCCAGTGTAAGTGCTGTGGTAGATGGCATCTTTACGGTGAGTGATGTGGGTAACGGTAAATACTGGAAATTTATCGGTTTCGTTGTAGTAACCCGTGTGATCGCCGTAGGGGCCTTCTTCCGCCAGTTCCTCAGGATCGATATAGCCTTCGAGGATGATTTCACTGGTGGCGGGCACTTCTAAGTCACAGCTTAATGCCTTACAGACTTCGGTACGTTCACCGCGCAGTAAACCGGCAAAAGCGTATTCGCTCATGGAATCGGGGACTGGGGTTACGGCACCTAAAATGGTCACAGGATCGGCGCCGAGTGCGACCACAACCGGATAACGCTCACCGGGGAATTGTTGTTTAAAATCAGCAAAATCTAACGCGCCGCCACGGTGGGACAACCAGCGCATGATCAGCTTGTTTTTACCCAGTAATTGTTGGCGATAAATGCCTAAATTCTGACGACTCTTGCGCGGGCCTTTGGTGATGGTTAAGCCCCAGGTCACCAGTGGCGCGACATCGCCAGGCCAGCAATGCTGAATAGGCAATTTAGTTAAATCGACCTCATCGCCGGTTTTGATGATTTGTTGGCAAGGCGGATTACGCACTGTCTTTGGCGGCATATTCAAGGCTTGCTTGAACATAGGGATCTTAGCGATCGCGTCTTTAAAACCCCGAGGTGGCTCGGGTTCTTTTAAAAAGGCTAACAGTTCGCCCACTTCGCGCAGGGCTAATGGGTCGTCTTTGCCGAGTGCCATGGCCACACGTTTTGGCGTACCGAACAGGTTTACCAACACGGGCATGTGATGGTTTTTGGGATTTTCAAATAATAGCGCAGGGCCTTGAGCGCGTAATACGCGATCGGCGATCTCTGTCATTTCTAAATGAGGATCAACTGGGTAGCTAATGCGTTTGAGTTCGCCATTGGCTTCTAAGTGATCAATAAAGCTGCGTAAATCCTTAAAACTCATGTGGAAATAGCCTCTGCGGTGAAAATCCGTGTGGCGCGCACTATAGCATTTTTCTGTTTTAGGGTTAACCAATTCAGTGATCTTCAAGCTTAGGAAGCGTAAAATGGTTACCAGTAAGTCGCGATAGATCTCGCTTACGCCTTTTATTTCGAGGTTTATATGAATATTCCTGTATGGTTTGCTCAAGAAAAGTATTTTCAAAGTCAATCACATAGCGCGCATAAGCGGTCGCTAAAGTGCTTGGTTTTATCGCTTGCCGTGGGGATCTCACTTTTGGGGGCGCTCAGTGTGCCGACTGTGGCGGTGGCCGGAAATAGAGGCTATTCGGATCAAGACGAACGCCACGGTCATCGTGATAGCCACAGTCGTGGCGAGAGTCATTACAACAATCGTCATGACAATTATTATGACAACCGCCATGTGCGCAAAGATAACCGCCATTATCGTCCCTATTATCGACCTTATTACCCTTGGGGTTTAGGACTGGGTTTAGGGCTCGCTACGGGGTGGGGATCGGGTTGGAATGTCGGTTATGGTGTGAACACCCATTGGAACAATGATTGGGGTTGGAATACGTCGCGTGATGCCTACGCTCGAAATTACTGGAACTCGCCCTATTCGGGCATAGGTTTGTCGATTCCTATGCGCTACGACGATGAACCTGTGGCCATTTCTGCACCTGTACGGGTAACAACCAGTATGCAGTATTCTGCGAGTGAAGGCCGTATGGTGTCGAGTATGCCTGTAAATATGGCCGGACAAACGACTGGGCAACTGGTGTCGCAAACTAGTAACGTCACAGGCAAAACAGCTGCGACTCCGCGTCCACGCGCACCGCACAGTGTGTCTAGCTTGCCGAGCAATGCTAGGGTTGTACAGCAGGATGGTCGTACACTTTACGAGTGGCAAGGCACGCTTTATGCCTACGACTGGAACAGTCAAACCTATCAAGAACAGTTAGTCAGATAGATTTACATTAGGTAAATGACTGAGAAATTGGAGCCCCTTAGTGGGCTCCAATTTATTTATCATCTTTTATTATCTTTTTATTATCTTTTTATTAGTTATTTATTAGCTAGTTGTCGTTTTATAGCATAGCGGAGACGAGGTTTGAATACTGTTAGAAATCAGGCTGCCCAAAACCAGCATAAGGGCGCCAGTACATTATGGGTGTTACTTGCCTTAGCACTCGGAACATTCGCTTTAGGCACCACAGAATTTGCTTCCATGACCTTAGTGCCTTATATCGCGAGCGATTTAGGGGTAGAGGTTGCCCATGTGAGTTATGCCATTAGTGCGTATGCGCTGGGGGTTGTGGTCGGTTCGCCGATTATCATGGTGCTAGCCGTTAGGGTCAGACGGCGAACACTCTTGATTGCCTTAGCCGGGTTAATGGCGGTGGCCAATGGCTTAAGTGCGTTAGCGCCATCATTGAATTGGTTAATCTTTTTTCGTTTTCTCAGCGGCTTGCCCCACGGCGCTTATTTCGGCGTGGCTATGTTGCTCGCCGCCTCTTTAGTGCCACCAGAAATGAAGGCCCGCGCCGTATCGCGGGTGATTATTGGTCTTACGCTGGCGACGATTATCGGTGTGCCGTTTGCGACTTGGATGGGGCAAACCGTGGGCTGGCGCTCGGGCATTGGTATAGTGGCGATTCTGGCGACCATTACCGCGATAATGGTGTATTTTTTAGCACCTAATCAAGCCGTGCCCGCTGATGCGAGTCCCAAAAAAGAGCTACAAACCCTTAAAAATCGTGAAGTCTGGCTGACGCTCGGCATCGCTGCCATTGGCTTTGGCGGTATCTTCTGCGTGTATACCTATCTGGCCGAAACCTTAATCCAAGTGACACAAGTCGAGCCGTTTAAGATCCCGATCATGATGGCGGTGTTTGGTATTGGCGCAACATTGGGGACGCTAGTGTGTGGCTGGGCGGCGGATAAGTCGGCCTTAGCGGCAGCGTTTTGGTCGTTAGTGTTAAGCACTGTGGTGTTGGCTATTTACCCGAGTTTGACCGGACATTACTGGGCGCTGATGCCCGTGGTATTTTTTGTCGGTTGTGGGTTAGGGCTCGCCACTATTGTGCAAGCCAGATTGATGGATGTGGCACCTGATGGGCAAGCCATGACAGGCGCTTTAGTGCAATGCGCCTTTAATCTTGCCAATGCAATTGGGCCTTGGGTGGGCAGTTTAGTGATACTGTCTGGACAAGGCATTGCCGCGACAGGTTATGCGGCATCTTTGTTGTCATTGGGAGGACTGTTGATGTGGTGGCTGACCCACAGAGAAAGCCGTCGCGTCGTTACTCTAAACACAGCGAACTGCGCCGACTAGCGAGTGCTAAGGAAGAGACGTAGTGGTCATATTCTGCGTCTCGAATCCGCACATTTAGCCCCTTTGTATGGTGATATCGGCGATATAACCATGCTCTGTGGCAACTAAGGCTTGTTTGAGCATGCCTGCCGCTTCATCGGCGGACATAAAGCTTGAGGTATCTAAAGCCTTACCGCTACTGGGCCAAAAGCCTGTGTCCATGCCGCCGGGATACACGGCAATCAACTTCATTGGGCTTTGTTTAAGCTCTAATCGCACCGACTCGATAAATCCCCGCACCGCCCATTTTGCCGCGCAGTAAGTGGATTCTCCCGCCTTGGCGGCCAGTGCTGCGGTGGACATGACCACAACCACAGTGACTGCTTGATCTTTATAGCGTTTCACTAATTCCCGCACTAACAGAATCGTCGAAGTGACATTGTTATTGAGCAGGCTTTGGATATCGCTCGCCCCTTGGGTTTCAATTGCACCAAAGTAGCCGCTGCCCGCGCAATGGATCACGGTTTTAGGGGCTTGCGTTAGGCCATCGAACAGGGCTTCGAGACTCGATTCACTGGCGAGATCGGCGGTGATAGCAGCGATCGTTTTGTTGGAGAAAGGCGTTAATGCATTGGCGACGGTTTGCAGGCGCTCGGCATGGCGACCTGTGAGTGTCAGTGCTTCATTCTCTTTGGCGTAGAGCGATGCGAGCGCCGCGCCTAAACCACTGCTGGCGCCGGTAATTAATATCATAGTGACCTCGGTTAATGCTGTCTTGGTTTGAAAACCGCATCTTAAATCTAAGTGCGCTTCAATTCATGGGAAGGCGAGCGGTTAGATTAAGGTAAATAGTGGCTGATCGAATGCCACTTCATCGCCGTCTTTGGCCCAAATAGTGCTGACCACGCCATCGCGCTCGGCTTGGATGGGATTCATCATTCTCATCGCTTCGATAATGCAGATCACTTCACCTTGGCTCACACGTTGACCGACTTTAACCAGCGGCACATCATCGAGTTCTGCCGCCGCGTAAAAAGTGCCGACCATAGGTGAGACTTGTAAAAAACCTTCTGTACTTGGCGAAATGCCTGTCTGCTTTGCCTGTTCATTCAAAGGCGCCACAGGTGCTCTGGGGATCGCTTGCTGTGATTGCACATTGGCTGGCATAGGGCTGTAGCGGGTGATGCGAATTGATTCTTCACCTTCGGTGATCGCCAGTTCTGCTATGTCAGATTCTTGTACTAACTCAATGAGTTTTTTAATTTTACGAAGATCCATTGCCATTTATCTGCCCTTGCAAAGCACGCTATTGAATAGAATTTACTGTGGCTGGTTGAGCCGCTTAATGGCCGCCGCCAGCGCAAACTCATAACCCTGTGAACCGAAACCGCAAATCACGCCTATCGCCTTATCGGAAAAATAGGAATGGTGGCGAAAGGCTTCACGGGCGTGCACATTGGATAAATGCACTTCAAAGAACGGAATTGCGACACCAAGCAAGGCATCACGCAGGGCAACGCTAGTATGGGTAAAGGCGGCGGGGTTGATAATAATCATCTGCGCATCGGTCGCATGAATCGCGTTGATCAACTCAAACTCGGCATTGGACTGAATATGCTCGAGCTCAACTTCCGCCAACTTTGCCTGCTGATTTAACTCCGCCACTATGTCGGCTAAGGTTTGATGACCATAAACGCTGGGCTCGCGGCGGCCTAAGAGGTTGAGATTGGGGCCATTGACGAGCAAAATTTTGTGACTCATTGCGCTTTCCTTTACGGCATGCCTTGGGATTTATGCTGGGATTAAAGTTGGAATAAATTTATTTCAGTTTTCTACATAGGCCATTAACTTAACCTGTTCAAATCGATTTTGCATTATCCGTTAGTCAATTGTGTGCGAGCTGATCATGTGCGAGCCGATTATACCTTTGAAATCCTGTGCCATTGTTGGCTGGGTTCAATTGCGGTTATTTCTCTGGTACCGAGTTAGCAATTGCCTAAGTTGGCTGTCAGTTGAGTTAATTGTCACCTAAGTTAACTATCACCTAAGTTAATAGTCACTCTTCTGTTGGCGCATGGCCTTAGTGGCACCTTTTTGTTTCTTGGTCTCTAATCGCCGCGTTTGGCTGCCTTTAGTGGCGCGGGTGGGGATGCGTTTTTTCTGCACTTCACCGACACTGGCAACTAAGGCGATAAATTGCTCCAAGGCGGTTTGGCGGTTGGCATCTTGGCTGCGGCTCGCTTGGCATTTGATGATGATTTTGCCGCTTTTAGTGATGCGGTGATCCGCCTTGTTGAGCAGGCGTTCTTGGTAAAACTCGGGTAATGATGAGCTTTTAATATCGAAAATCAGCTGCGCAGCGGTGGACACTTTATTTAAGTGCTGGCCGCCTGCACCACTCGAACGGATAAATTGCCACTCGATTTCATTTTCCTGAAGTTCCACACGGTTTGAGATTTTTATCATGGCAAACTTAGGCATTTTTCAGCATGGATTGAGAAGCCATCAATAATGACTTATGGCTTTCCAATAGATTTGTTATCATCGGGCGCATTCTTTGCCGCTGCATTGGCTAAAGCCATTGCCTGCAAAAGTGTTCTCGATTCGGAGTGCCTCTATGTTATGCCAAATCCCCGATATTGCTAAGGGTGTTATCAGTCTTTTTGCCAGTGGCCGACTATCCTCCACCGATTATCGGACCCGTTTACAGCCTGCGATTAAAAGTTATCGTAAGGATTGGGGCCAAGTTTGCCTGTATATTGAGGCAGATGTGTTACTCGAAGGCTGGGAATTTGAGTCGCTGACCGGTAGTGGTGAAGTCCAGTTACCGAATTTTGAAGCCTTAGTGTTTGTGGGCGGCCCTGATTGGGTAGGAAATGCGGTGCGCTTACTCGGGCCTTTTATGCAGGGCGAAGTGGCTTGGTTTCCACTCGAACAGAAAGCCAAAGCGATTGCTTGGATCACTAAGCGTTCGAATATTTAATGGTCTAATTTAGGCCATATTTACAAGGAATTAAGTATGTCATTATTGAAATCGGGCTCTGTTTCTTCGCTGACAGTTTCTAAGGTCAGTGCGATTGCGTTAGTGTTGGCATTTACCGCTGGACTGAGTGCCTGCGCGCCAGAAGTGGGCAGTGATGCTTGGTGTAAACAGATGAAAAATAAGCCGTCTGGCGATTGGACTGCTAACGAAGCCGCTGATTATGCTAAGCACTGTGTATTTAAATAAGTGCTGTGCATTTAAATAAGCACTGAGTGTTTAAGTCAGCGTTAGCCTTTAGAGATCACAGCTTGAAAGACTTTGCTTGCGAGCTGTGAACTTATGTTTATCATACGGGTCAGATGTTCCGTTATCCGTTATCCGTTATCCGTTATCCGTTATCCGTTATTTGCTATAGGTGATATTTGAATTCTACCGCTAAGCCATTTTTTACTCGAATGGTGACCCTACTGATAGCCATTATCGTGCTGCAATTTGCTGGCGCGAATATGGGTGCGCATCAGTTACATGCGGGCAATGGTGCGGAAGAAGCTGAGAATCATCCCCATCTGCAATTTAGCGCTCAAGTGACCACTTTGGCCCAATGTGTCGATTGCGTTTGTCCAAGCGAGCAAGCCTTAGGCTTTGCGGACTCCACGGGTGTCACCAGTCATCACGCGGGTGAAAACCAAAGCAGCGGATTGCATTCCCACTTAGTGAAAACCACTGAAATACAAGATTTTGACCTATGCCTCGACTGCCAATGCCATGGCGGTCATGTGGCGTTGTTATCTCAGGCAGTGAGTCAGCCTGTACAGGCGTTAGAAAGCGTCTATCTGCCTACCGATGTATCCTATTTTCCGCCTGAAAATTTACCTAAATACCGCCCTCCTATCGCTTAATTCTCTAATATTCGGCTTATTTCTCGGCCTAGGACGATTGATTCATCTGATTGGATCTCATTCTATTTTGCCGCGTGATAAGCCCGTTATGTTCATCCCCCAAAAGATACGCTTGAACTGATGCTTGCAGCGTTAACTGTTGGAGCCGTCATTGGCTTTTTAGCCGCGCACTGTATTGCTTGGCGGGATGATTCGATCGGCGCTTATTTGCCATGCCCAGAACGATATGATTGCTTTGCATTGAGCTATTTAAATGAAGCTCACATCTAGCCGTTTCGCTTTGGGCGCAAAAGTCAGCCGATCCACATTCGATATTGTTAGGATTTGCGATGAAAAAAACGATTCTTGCCCGTACTTTAGTTTGTCTGTTTAGATCGGGCTTGTTTAGCTGCGGATTAGTATTGGCCGCCGGATTGCTAGCCTTTGCCCTCGCGGCAGAAAATGACTCTCTTGAAGTCAATGTCCTTGAAGTCAAGGTCCTTGAAACCAAAGCCTCTGAAGCTAATGCCCCTGAAATCAATGCCTCTGAAGTTGAGGCATTTAAGGCGCAATCACTGGGCTTACCCGCCAAAGAAACCGACACGGCACATGTCAACTTTGGCCAATGGTTGCCTGAGTTACTCACACAGTTCAATCAGTTACCTGAAGTTCAGGCGCAACTTGTAAGGCAGCAACAGGCCAAACTGGCCATTCAGGCGGCAGATCGCGCTGTGTATAACCCAGAACTTGGGCTTAATTATCAAAATGCCGATACAGATGCCTACAGCTTAGGGCTGAGCCAAACCCTCGATTGGGGCGACAAACGCGGCGTGGCGACAAAGCGTGCCGAGCTTGAAGCGCAAATCCTGTTAGCAGATATAGGGTTAGAGCGTAGCCAAATGTTGGCCGAACGCTTACTGGCGTTGGCAGAACAGGCGCAAAGCCGTAAGGCGCTGACCTTTGCTGAGCAGCAATTAAGGTTCACCAAGGCGCAGCTCAATATTGCTGAGCAGCGATTGGCGGCGGGGGATTTATCCAACGTCGAGCTGCAATTGATACAACTCGAAGTCGCCTCTAATACTGCCGACTACGCCTTAGCCGAGCAGGTGGCCTTAGTGGCCGATGGCAAAGTAATTGAATTACTTGGGGATAATAATTTTGCTTTTAGTGAGTTTATCAAAGAGATCCATTTCTTTGTGACTCAGGCTAAGCAAGCGCCAGCGGCCGAGTTGGGCACCTCTACATCAGCCTTGCCAGCCCTGGCGAGTGCTTATCAGCAAGTGCTGCTCGCCAGAGTTAATGTTATGCAAGTCAAAGCGGAAGCTTCAGCTGACCCAACTATTAGCCTAGGCGCAGAAAAGGAGGGCACGGACAATAAGCTCGGTGTCGGCGTGTCGATTCCTCTACAAGTTCGCAATAACTACAGTGAGTTGCAAGCCGTAGCCGATAAGGGCATCGCTATCGCGGAGCAAGGCTATCTTGCCCGTGAGCGAGTGCTTACCGCTAAGCAGAAACAATTCCTCTATGCGTTACCGCGTTTACTCGAACGTTACCAAGACTGGCGTGAGTTAGTGCAAGTGTCAGGTGCTAAAGCCGCTAAATCCTTAAGCCAACAATGGCAGGCGGGGGATGTGAGTACTAGCGAGTACTTACAGAGCCGTCGTCAGTTAGCCGCCAGTTATTTGGTGGGCTTAAACCTAGAAACGGCTATCTATCAAAGTTGGTTAACTTGGATGGGCGAAAGCGGCCAGCTTATGCCTTTTATCGAAAAGCTCATTATCGAAAAGCTAAATGCAGTCCCTTCGATAACATCTAATGCCGCCGCACGCACAGTAAACCCATGAGGTCACAATAATGAATTCAAATACTCACCACGAAAATGTCCTTCAACTGGATGCTATAACGACGTCTGAAAAGCGTCGGTTTAACCTATCAAAAATTGCGCTCGCATTATTCGTGCTGAGCACGCTGGCATTTCTCGCTCAGCCTGTATTGGCTGGCGGTGATCACGCTCCCGTCGCTAAGGCAAGCGGCGATTCGGTAACGCAAACGGCGCCGACGGATGAACACGGCGAACAGGCGTTGAAATTGACCGAAGCGCAGCAAGCCTTGGCGGGGATTAGCTTGTTACCTTTGTCGAGCGATAGCTTGAACCTCGCCAATTTGAATCTCGATATTAGGGCGACGGCGACCTTAGTGGTGGATCGCGATCGAACCGCGACCCTTGCGCCGCAGCTCGATGTGCGTGTGTTGGCGCGCCATGTGGTGCCGGGGCAAGAAGTGAAAAAAGGTGAGCCTTTACTTACCTTGGGTGGCGCAGCCGTTGCGCAGGCACAGGCGGACTACATTAATGCCGCTGCCGAATGGAGCCGAGTCAAACGCATGAGTGAAGGTGCGGTTAGCGTCAGTCGGCGGATGCAGGCGCAGGTGGATGCCGAACTTAAACGGGCGATTTTAGAGGCAATTAAGATGACGCCCGCGCAAATTCGTGCACTGGAATCGACGCCCGAAGCCATAGGCAGTTATCAACTCTTAGCACCAATTGACGGCAGAGTGCAGCAGGATATCGCCATGCTAGGTCAAGTTTTTAGCGCGGGCACACCCTTAATGCAACTGACCGATGAATCCTATTTATGGGTTGAGGCGCAGTTAACCCCAACTCAAACTACGTATATCCAGGTTGGCAGTTCAGCTTTAGTGCAAGTAGGGGATAAGACGTTGGCAGGTAAGATCATCGGTCGCTCCCATGAACTCGACAGCGTAACGCGCACCGAGCAAGTGCTGGTGAGTATGCCCAATCCTGATCATGTGTTGCATGCGGGGCAATTTGCTGAACTCTACTTTGCTGGCTCTACTACCGATCCAAACGGCAGTGGCATAGTGCTGCCCGATACGGCGTTGACCCGTGGCGGCGATGGCGATTGGCAGATTTTTATTCAAGATGAGGATGGCTTCGAGTCCATTGAGGTAGAAGTGGTGCAGCGTCAACGTGGTCTGAGTCTAGTGCGTGGACCTGAGCTTGAAAAAGCCCAACAGGCACAGCTCAATGTTGTGGTGGCTGGCGCGTTCTTCTTGGCATCCGAGCAGGCGAAAGCGGGCTTTGATATTCACGCCCACTAATATGAGCGCCCTTATTTTGGAGATTTTCTATGTTGCAAAAGTTAATCGAAGCCGCGATTAAAAATCGGCTGTTAGTGGTATTGGCTCTGCTCGCCGTGATTGTGGGCTGTGTGGCCATGTTACCTAAGTTGAATCTCGATGCCTTTCCTGATGTGACTAACGTGCAAGTGACCATCAATACAGCGGCCGAAGGCTTAGCTGCAGAAGAGGTGGAAAAACTTATCAGTTATCCGGTGGAATCGGCCATGTACGCCTTGCCAGCTGTGACTGAGGTGCGCTCGTTATCGCGTACCGGCTTGTCGATTGTGACTGTGGTATTTGCCGAGGGGACGGATATTTACTTCGCTCGTCAGCAAGTGTTTGAACAGTTGCAGGCGGCGCGGGAGATGATCCCAAGCGGCGTCGGAGTGCCGGAAATCGGCCCCAATACCTCGGGATTAGGGCAGATTTATCAGTATATTCTGCGCGCAGAACCTAACTCTGGCATTAATGCCGCCGAGCTGCGTAGCTTAAATGATTATCTGGTGAAGTTGATATTGATGCCCGTGGGCGGCGTGACTGAAGTCTTGTCTTTTGGTGGCGATGTGCGCCAATACCAAGTGCAGGTCGAGCCGAATAAACTGCGTGCCTATGGCTTGTCTATGGCGCAGGTGACCGAAGCGCTAGAGAGCAATAACCGCAACGCTGGCGGTTGGTTTATGGACCAAGGCCAAGAGCAACTTGTGGTGCGCGGCTATGGCATGTTGCCCGCAGGAGACGCGGGATTGGCGGCGATCGCGCAGATCCCTCTGACCGAAGCCAGCGGTACGCCAGTGCGTATTGGCGATATCGCTCAGGTGGATTTCGGCAGCGAGATCCGTGTCGGGGCAGTGACTATGACGCGCCGCGATGAATCTGGCCAAGTGCAAAATCTCGGTGAAGTGGTGGCTGGTGTCGTGCTCAAACGCATGGGGGCAAACACTAAGGCGACGATTGACGATATTGGTGCGCGGGTGAGCCTTATTGAGCAGGCATTGCCCGATGGCGTGTCCTTTGAGGTGTTTTACGACCAAGCGGATCTGGTCGATAAGGCTGTGACCACAGTGCGCGACGCGCTGCTAATGGCCTTTGTGTTTATCGTGGTGATCTTGGCGTTGTTCCTCGTCAATATCCGCGCGACCTTGCTGGTGCTGCTGTCGATTCCAGTGTCTATCGGGCTCGCACTTATGGTGATGTCCTATTATGGTTTGTCGGCAAACCTGATGTCGCTCGGCGGTTTAGCTGTGGCGATTGGTATGTTAGTCGATGGCTCTGTGGTGATGGTGGAGAATATTTTCAAACACTTAACCCAACCGGATCGCCGCCATTTACCTGAGGCGAGGGCGCGTGCCGATGGTGAGGACGATCCCTATCACAGTGAGGAGGATGGCGCTAAAGTCAGTGGTGATGTCAGCGAATCGAATATGGTTATTCGGATAATGCTCGCGGCAAAAGAGGTGTGTAGTCCAATCTTCTTCGCCACCGCCATTATTATCGTCGTATTTGCGCCGCTGTTTGCACTCGAAGGCGTTGAAGGCAAGCTGTTCCAGCCGATGGCGGTCAGTATCATTTTGGCTATGATGTCGGCGTTGCTGGTGGCGCTGATTGCCGTGCCAGCCCTTGCCGTGTATCTGTTTAAGCGCGGTGTGCTGCTTAAACAAAGTGTGATTTTAGCGCCACTGGATGCCGCTTATCGCAAGTTACTGACGGCAACGCTTGCTAGGCCAAAGGTGGTGATGCTCAGCGCCTTAGTGATGTTCGGCTTGAGTCTATTACTGCTACCAAGGCTGGGTACCGAATTTGTGCCTGAACTGGAGGAAGGCACGATTAACTTGAGGGTGACGCTGGCACCGACGGCGAGTTTAGGTACTTCGCTCCAAGTCGCACCTAAGCTTGAGGCTATTTTGCTAGCATTTCCCGAGGTGGAATATGCCTTGAGCCGCATTGGTGCGCCTGAACTGGGCGGCGATCCTGAGCCTGTGAGTAATATTGAAGTCTATATTGGCTTGAAACCGATAGCAGAGTGGCAGTCGGCAAGCTCGCGCTTGGAACTGCAACGCTTGATGGAGGAAAAGCTCAGCGTGTTCCCCGGACTCTTGTTGACCTTTTCGCAGCCGATTGCGACTCGGGTAGATGAATTACTTTCGGGGGTAAAAGCCCAGCTAGCGATTAAAATCTTCGGCCCTGATTTAGCAGTATTGTCACAGAAAGGCCAAGCGCTTACCGATCTCGTCGCGAAAATCCCCGGTGCCGTGGATGTGTCGCTTGAGCAAGTGAGCGGCGAGGCGCAATTGGTCGTGCGCCCCAAACGCGAGCTATTGGCACGCTACGGCATCAGTGTTGATCAAGTGATGAGCCTCGTCAGCCAAGGTATTGGTGGCGCGAGTGCAGGGCAAGTGATCGATGGCAATGCCAGATACGACATCAATGTGCGACTCGCGGCCGAGTTTCGCCAAAGCCCTGATGCGATTAAAGACTTATTACTCAGTGGTACAAATGGCGCCACAGTGCGCTTAGGGGAAGTCGCCAGCGTCGAAGTGGAAATGGCGCCGCCGAATATTCGCCGTGACGATGTGCAGCGCCGTGTTGTGGTGCAGGCCAACGTGGCGGGGCGCGATATGGGCTCGGTTGTAAAAGATATTTATGCCCTAGTGCCAAAGGCGGATTTGCCAGCGGGATATACAGTGATCATTGGCGGCCAATATGAGAATCAGCAGCGAGCGCAGCAAAAGTTAATGCTAGTGGTGCCGATTTCTATCGCCTTGATTGCCTTGTTGTTGTACTTCTCCTTTGGTTCATTCAAGCAAGTGTTGCTCATCATGGCGAACGTGCCCTTAGCTTTGATTGGCGGCATAGTGGCCCTGTATGTCAGTGGCACTTATTTATCTGTGCCTAGCTCTATTGGCTTTATCACTCTATTTGGGGTTGCGGTGCTCAACGGTGTGGTGCTGGTGGATTCGATTAATCAGCGCAGGCAAAGCGGCGAAGCACTCTATGATTGTGTTTATGAGGGCACGGTTGGGCGTTTGCGACCCGTATTGATGACGGCACTGACCTCGGCCTTAGGTTTGATCCCGATTTTATTGTCATCGGGTGTCGGCAGTGAGATCCAAAAGCCCTTGGCAGTGGTGATTATCGGTGGCTTGTTTAGCTCGACGGCGCTGACCTTACTCGTCTTGCCGACCTTGTATCGCTGGCTATATCGCGGCGATAAGTGCATTGATGAGCTTGATTCGCTACAGATTAATCACAAGTAAGCCGTCATCGTGGGCAATAACTTGTTATGTTTCGGGTTATTGCCTTCGTTGTAGACAGGGTTATCACATTGACTAAAACTCTAAAAATCAGTGAGCTAAAGAGTGATAGATGGGCTAGTCTTAGAGTCGACATTAAGGACATTCATTTCTGGAGAATATTATGATCGCGGTAATTTTTGAAGTCATCCCGACAAAGGAAGGAAAGGAAGAGTATCTGCACGTGGCGGCTGAAATGCGCCAATATTTAGAAGGTCGTACGGGGCTGATCTCGATCGAACGTTTTCAGAGCTTAACCGACGATGGCAAAGTACTGAGCCTGTCGTTCTGGGAGGACCAAGCCTCTATTACCCAATGGCGCAATCAGATGGCCCACAGTATTGCCGAGCAAACGGGTATAGTGCCTTGTTTGTTTAACTCTTATCGCATTCGGGTGGCAGAAGTAGTGCAAGATTACAGTGAAACTGTGCATGTTGAAGTTGAGTAATCACTTATCTCGCTGATGTAAAAACAAAACCCATCTCTAGAGATGGGTTTTTTATGCGTGACACTTAAGTTTGAGATTATTTTTCTTGTTGAGCTTTCAATAGATCGCGGATTTCAGACAGCAACTCTTCTTCTTTGGTCGGTGCTGGTGGCGCTTTAGGCGCATCTTCTTCCTTGCGTTTTAGGGTGTTAATGGCTTTTAAACCCATAAAAATGGCGAAGGCGATAATCGTAAAGTCGATAATAGTCTGAATGAATTTGCCATAGGCAATGACCACAGAAGGCGCATCACCTTGAGCTGCCTGTAGCACTATGCTCAAATCACTAAAATTCACACCACCTAGGATGATACCAATCGGTGGCATGATGACATCGGCCACGAAGGACGAGACTATTTTGCCGAATGCGGCACCTATGATGATACCAACGGCCATGTCGATCACATTGCCACGGGACGCAAAAGCTTTGAACTCTTTAATTAAGCTCATTAGGTTTCCTCCAAAATTGAGATTAAATGTTAAATTTTATTGTGCAAACTGTATCAGGAAAACCTAAGGTCTTTTGCAGCCTGTTACCTTGCCAAGCTTATAGGGGCTTATGGATTAAGGCAATTCTGACATAGAGGATTTATCCTCAAGGCAATGATTTTCACTTTACAAAGTAACAATTGTTACTGTTTTGGGTGTTCGATTTATTCATCTAGATCGGCATGGCCGATAAAATCAGGGACTTCTAAGACTTGCGATCCCCAACGTTTAAATAGGGAGCTATAGATGAATTCGATAAAGACGCGGTATTTTCGCGGTAGATACGCCCGCTGTGGATAGCTAAGCACTACCTTAGTTTGCACCATTGGATAGTCATCTAGTAGCGGGATTAAATCGCCTTTTTCTAATGCGACTTGGGCTATGATGGATGGCACCGCTGTGATCCCAAGCCCCGCAATGGCGGCCTCGCGAGAGAGGGTGACATTGTTTACCGTCAGTTGAGTCTTGGGCTCGGCGACAATCCAAGTTTTGCCATCGAATAATTTCCACGCACCTTCGATATGCGCCGACTGCAAGCGAATCGCTTTATGTTTGGCTAAGTCCTGTGGCACCTTGGGCGTTCCATGGACAGCTAAATAAGCTGGGCTTGCCATAAGCGATTTATGGGCGTTGACTAAGGCATAGCTTTGCAAGCGAGTGTCACCCGAATCGGCAATTTGAAATAACAGATCGATACCTTCTTCTATGACATCGACCTTACGGTTGGTGAGTTCAGCCTCTATGGTGATTTCGGGATAAAGCGTTAAAAACTGCGCGAAAATCGGCCCTAAAAACAATTGGCCTAATTCAATTGGGCAGACAATTTTTAGATTGCCTTTAATCAATTGCTGTTGGGCGCTGAGCTGATTTTCGGCGCTCTGCAGATCGCTGAGGATCTTATTGATCCTGTTGTAATAACTCGATCCTGCTTCGGTGAGTTTTAGGGCTCTGGTGGTGCGAAAAAGCAGTTGTGTGCCGGTATCGGCTTCGAGCTCGGCTATCTTGCGACTGACGGTTGCCTTAGTGAGCCCAAGGGCTTTAGCTGCGCCAGTAAAGCTACCTTGCTCGACCACTTGAGCGAAAATTTGCACGCGATTGAGATCCATCATTGTTACACCTGTGAAACAGTGGGTTGATTTTTTACTGGCTAATAAACTTAGTGAGACAGTAGTACACTAGATATCACTAATCAAGGAGTCATTCATGTCCAAAAGTAAACTCATTATCGCCGTTCCACTGTTACTCGCTGCAGTTGCGGGAGGCGGTTATTACTGGTGGACACAGGTACGTTTTATCGAAACCACGGATAACGCTTATGTTGAGGCCGATATTTCCCATATCAGCGTGAAAGTGCCCGGCTACGTTGTGTTAAGCGATGTAACTGATAACCAGCATGTGCAGAAGGGTGAGTTATTAGCTCAGCTGGAAGATAACCAGTTTAGTGCCAAAGTAAGTCAAGCCGAAGCCTCACAGGCGAGTGCGAAGGCGGACTTGCAAACTTTAGCCGCAAAGGTGGAGTTGCAACGGGCGTTAATCACTCAAGCCAGCGCAGGCGTGGTAGCGGCAAAGGCTGATAAAATACGGGCACAACAACAATTGAGCCGTTCGAAAAAGCTCAAAGTCAGTAATTACAGCTCCCAAGATGATGTCGACCAACTACAGGCCGGATTTGATTCTGCCGCCGCCCGTCTCGATGAAGCTCAAGCCGTGTTAGTGGCAAAGCAACGGGAGTTAGCGGTTTTTAATGCCCAATTAGATCAGGCGGGTTCAGTAGTAGAGCAGGCCGATGCGGCTTTAGAACTGGCGAAAATTCAATTAAATGATACCCGCGTGACCGCACCTTTTTCAGGGGTGATTGGTAAACGTGGCGCTATGGTGGGGCAGTATGTGCAACCCGGCCAAGCACTCTACAGTTTGGTTCCGGATGGGGCAGTGTGGATTACTGCGAACTTTAAAGAGACCCAGATCCAACATATGCAACCAGGACAGTCGGTGCAGGTCAGTCTCGATGCGTTTCCCGACAAAACCTTTATAGGTGTTATCGATAGTCTGTCACCGGCGTCCGGAGCCAAATTTAGTCTATTGCCAGCGGAAAACGCTACAGGTAATTTCACTAAAATCGTCCAGCGTATTCCCGTGCGTATTCGCTTAGATTTGTCTGAGGAAGAAGCACACATGCTACCGGGCTTAAGTGCGGTTGTGAAAGTGGATACGGCGTCGGGTCCTACAATATCGGCAATCGCTGCAAATACAGGTCGTTAGTATGAGCGCAACCGACTCTATCACTGCGTCTGCCGATATGGAGGCGCAGGGCATCAGTGTACCTAGAAAGCCTACCGATTATGAGCGTGGCAGTCGCCGTTCATGGATTGCGGTATTTGGTGGTTTGATCGGCGCCTTTATGGCGATCCTCGATATTCAAATCACCAACGCATCGATGAAGGAGATTCAAGGCAGCCTTGGGGCAACGCTCGAAGAAGGCAGTTGGATTTCAACCGCGTATCTGGTTGCTGAGATGATCGCGATCCCGCTCTCTGGCTGGCTCAGCACGGGATTGTCGGTCAGGCGTTATCTGTTATGGACCACGGCTGCTTTTATCTTTGCTTCTGTGCTTTGCTCAATCGCGTGGAACTTAGAGGCCATGATCGCCTTTCGGGCGCTACAGGGCTTTTTTGGTGGTGCGCTTATTCCGTTAGCCTTTAGGCTTATTCTTGAGTTTTTACCCGATAACAAACGTGCTGTCGGCATGGCGTTATTTGGCGTGACTGCCACATTTGCGCCTTCAATCGGCCCGACCTTAGGCGGTTGGCTGACCGAGCAATTTAGCTGGCATTATCTGTTTTATATCAATGTGCCACCGGGTTTGTTGGTGATGGCCATGTTGGCCTACGGTTTAGAGAAGCAGTCGGTCGTTTGGGATAAGCTGAAGAATGTCGATCTGGCGGGCATAGTCACTATGGCGCTGGGGATGGGTTGCCTTGAAGTGGTGCTCGAAGAAGGTAACCGCAAGGACTGGTTTGGTTCAGAACTCATTCGTAATCTGGCCATTATTGCCGTCGTGAATCTGGTGTTGTTTGTTTGGATCCAGCTAAGGCGTAAAGAGCCGTTAGTGAATTTGCGCCTGCTCGGTAAGCGTGATTTTGTGCTCTCTACCGTGGCGTATTTTTTACTGGGCATGGCATTATTCGGCGCTATTTATTTGATCCCACTTTATCTATCACAAGTCCATGATTACACACCGTTAGAGATTGGTGGCGTGATTATGTGGATGGGATTTCCGCAGCTATTGGTCTTGCCCTTAGTGCCGAAATTGATGGAGCGCTTCGATAGTCGTTATCTCGCTGCCTTTGGCTTTTTAATGTTCGCCATTAGCTATTACATGAATAGCCAGATGACCGCAGATTATGCTGGACCGCAGATGATCGCTTCGCAAGTAGTGCGGGCATTAGGTCAGCCTTTTATTCTGGTGCCAATTGGAATGCTTGCGACCATGCATTTAAAACCCCATGAAAATGCCTCGGCATCGACGGTATTAAACGTGATGCGTAACTTAGGTGGTGCTTTTGGTATCGCACTGGTGGCGACCCTGACTGACACTTTGTCGCGCGGGCATTTGGCTCATATTAAGGAATCTTTACCCGCAGTGAGCACACAAGCACAGGATTATTTAACCCAAAGCGCAAGCATGTTGCAGGCGGGAGGTTCTGATCCCTATACCGCTGCCGCGCAGGCGAAAGCTTTACTGGGCAAAACCATGAGTCAGCAAGCTTATATTCAGGCCTATAACGATGTGTTTTACATCATGGGCGCTCTGCTACTCATCGCCGTATTCGCTGTGCTGCTGATCCGTAAACCGACAGGGCCTGTGGCCCACGATGCCATGGTTGAGTAATAACGTTTTTCGTTATCCTGTTGTTGCCATAGATTTCCCCAGATCTATTGGTTTGCGCAACAGCTTTGCGCCTTAGTCCTCACGGATTAAGGCGCTTTTTTATGGTCTTTATGCTGTGGTAGACTCAAAGCTCTTTTTCGATGATTTGCAGAGGGATATCGTTTGCAGTGGCAAAATCTTACATTTAATCAATTAAATGCCAATAGGCTATACGACATATTGAAGCTAAGAGTCGATGTGTTTGTGGTAGAGCAGACCTGTGCGTATCCAGAGCTTGACGATAAGGATAGGCATCCAGAAACCCAGCATTTATTCGGCTTATCGTCAGACGGGGAACTGCTTACCTACGCGCGTATTTTACCGCCGGGGTTGAGTTATCCAGAGGCGAGTATCGGCCGTGTGGTGGTATCGCCAGCGGGTCGAGGCAAAGGGCTAGCCATGCCTTTAATGCAGCACGCCATCGAATCTGCACTGACGACATGGCCCGACGCGGGGATCCAAATCGGGGCTCAAGATTACCTCAAAGCTTTCTATCAAAAACTCGGCTTTGTCGCCTGCTCTGAGATGTACTTAGAAGATGGTATTCCCCATTTAGATATGCGCTACCAATCAGCATAAGCGGCTATCAATATGAGTTATCTACATCAATTATCAACATAAACATTCAACATTAAGCCAATAAGGAACTGAGATGTCGATTTCAACGGACTATAGAATCAATCAACAGCAAATTGCCTGCGTGGCGAGTTTTCTGGCTAAAGAGGGCAAAACCGAAGCACTAATAGCTGCGCTCGCGAGCCTTATTCCTGATACGCGCCGCGAAGCGGGTTGTATTCGTTACGAACTCAATGTGAGCCGTGATGAACCACGCCGCGTGACGTTTGTTGAGAAGTTTGTCGATATTGCCGCCTTTGATGAGCACTGCGCTAAGGATGCGATTCAACACTATTTCCACCAAGTTATGCCCGAATTAGTCGAGTCATACCATGTGGAAACCTATCATCAAGTCATCGTTTAAGTTTTTATCGTCATATCGCTTAATAAAGCTATATCGTCAGCAGAAGGTATTAATTTACATTGGTTTTGCAGTTTATAGCATTGTATCAGGAGATTTTATTAGTTAGCTTGTTTACGTCGCAATAACAAATTGCCAAACAATAATTAACTCATGGATGTATACAATGCTAAAAAAATGGACAATGACACTTATCCCCCTTGCGCTTCTCGGTTTAAGCGGTTGTGCATCGACAAATAATGCTGACTCTAACACTTCCGAAAATAAAGTTACCAAGGAGTGTAACAAAGTCACATCTACTGGTTCCAATATAGGACGTTGCAAGAAATAACATCTCGCACCTTTAGTCTATAAGCATGCTCTACTTGAGCTGCGCACAAAGCTAGCTTGTTTCGTGTAACTGGATAAGTCACTTCTAAGCGTCTTGTCCGATATCAGCTGAAGCTTATTTATTCCTAAAATGCCTGATGCGCCCTATCGGGCGTTTTTTATTTTAAGGTCAAATACGGCGGCACTACTTAAGCGCCGCGGGAATAAAGTCATCTGTGATGAATCTCGATTGCTTAGGTGGCATCGCGTTATCGCAGCAACATGCAGTTAATTCGGCTACGCTAATGAATACTGCCCAGCCGGATTATCTCTCTACTTTAGTAGTGATTTTACCCTTAGGCACAGAGCGAATGGACGCGGTATTTGGCGGGCAATTTCAGTTGCCGGATCAAATGGTTTTTTTCCAAGAAATGCATACCTTATTGGATCATTTTGAATTAGAACAGACGATATTTAGATCAGACCATGCCTCTAATTACCTAGTGCTCAAGTGCATATTAGGTAAGGATAAGGCGAAGTTGCTGGCTTAAGTTGCACTTGCCATCAATGTACCGAGTATTTATCTACGACAAGAATGACAACCTAGACTTTGATTGTATGACTTCACTGGGATTAATAAAGCTGCCTTGCTACTTTACTTAATTGAACCCATTCGAATTTCATCGCAGAGTGAGTTTTATATCCATTCCAATCTAAAAAGCCGAGTGGTTTATCACTCGGCTTTTAATATATCTTAGATATCGCTTTATTTAGTGAAAAACACTAATGTCCAAGGGACTACGTATGCTTGGAGTACTGTGATCACGCCAATGAAAGTACAGAAAAATAGACTGTGCTTTAGCGTAAAGCGGAAAAGATCTGATTCTTTACCCGCCAATCCCGTTGCAGCGCAAGCAACGGCAATAGATTGTGGCGAAATCATTTTTCCCGTTACACCTCCCGTAGTGTTTGCGGCGACTAATAACTCAGGTGTTACACCGATTTGGTTTGCTGTATTGGCTTGCAGCGCGCCAAATAGGGCATTTGACGAGGTGTCTGAACCTGTTAAAAACACACCTAACCAACCTAAGAATGGCGAGAAGAAGGGGAATGCCACGCCAGTGCCTGCGAGCACGAGTGCTAAGGTTGAAGATAGACCTGAATAGTTTGCAACAAAGGCAAATGCTAATACTAATCCAATTGACAATATCGGGAATTTTAATTCAATTAAAGTGTCTTTAAAGGATGTCAGTGCATTACTTATTGACATTTTAAGGACCACAATTGAGATCATTGCTGCGATTAAAATGGCTGTTCCAACAGCGCTTAATAAATTAAGTTTATATATTGCTGCATAAGGGGTTTCCTTAGCGACAATAGGCGCACTTTTGATAACGAGATTATGCAAGTAAGGTACTTCAATACTGATAGTGGCAAAACTTAATGCCAGTTGTACATCTTTAAGACTCCACAGGGTTACAATCGCCGTGAGAATAATAAAGGGAGACCATGCTTTAAATATCTGGCTATTAGAAAAAGTAGATTTAGGGGTAGTAACTCTTTGTTTCATTCCTGAGAAAGTGAATATTTCTTTTGGTTGCCAGACTTTTAAAAATAACGTTAAACAAATTAGACTGACTAACGCCGAAGTAATATCGGGTAATTCGGGGCCGATAAAGTTTGAGGTCAAAAATTGGGTGATCGCAAATGAAACGCCTGCTACTAATGTTGCGGGCCAAGTTTGACGTATTCCCCTGATGCCATCCATCATTGCGATGAGCCAGAAGGGGACAATAATCGATAAAATTGGCAACTGACGGCCAGCGAGTTGTCCAATATGGAATGGGTCTAGTGATGAAACCTGACCTGCTACGATAATTGGGATACCCATAGCTCCAAAGGCGACGGGTGCCGTATTTGCGATTAAGCAAAGTCCTGCTGCATACAATGGATTGAATCCAAGCCCGACAAGTAACGCAGCTGTAATAGCAACAGGTGCCCCAAAACCAGCAGCACCTTCGAGGAAGGCTCCAAATGAAAAGCCAACCAATAGCATTTGTAATCGTTGATCTTCCGTGACTGAGATGACTGACGAGCGAATAACCTCAAATTGACCTGTTTTAACGGTGATTTTATATAAAAATACTGCGGTAATAATAATCCAAGCAATTGGCCATAGCCCATAACTAAAACCATATATAGCAGAAGCAAGCGCGATACTAATAGGCATTTTGTAGGCGAGTATCGCGACTGCTAAGGCAATTAATAAGGTTAATGCCCCAGCAATATAGCCTTTAAGTTTTAACACAGTTAATGCTAGGAAGAAAAACACAATAGGCAGTAAAGCAACCATTGCGGTGAGCCACAAGCTACCGAGTGGCGTATATGTTTGGGTCCAGGTCATAGGGAGGTTTCCGTATTGTTATAATATGCTGATAAATCGTGTCGCAGCCGCAACATAGCAGATACTAGTGTTTAGTGATGTAGGATCAATCTTAAATGTTGTAATAAGTGATATGGGTCACGAGATGTGTGGATAAATGATGACGGGGAAATGCCTAAATAATAATTAAGTAAAATATTGCCTGTTTTAGCTATATTCACCAAGCATCTAATTTAGGTTGTATTAATATTAGTTGTGTTATCAAGATTATTTTTTTGTGAGTCGTGAAATTAACGAGAGTATTGTGATTTTATGAAAAATTAGGCTGTACTTTTTTAGTTTTTTGGTAGTGTTTGTAACAGAGCGTTTATAAATATTTGTTTATCTTTAGATATAGAAATTAATAGCAATCAATGCAATGCAACTAATAATGCAGTTATTTTATTGTGGCATGAATTGAGCTATAGATGTTGCCATACTCTTGTCTATGAGTTTGCTTGGCTGGAAATTTACCTTGCTATATGTGGCTGCGAGTATGACAGTAGGTTGAAATTTTTAATTTTGCAGCACAGTTCGTTGAGGAAGTAACATGAAACAAGTCAAAGTATTAGGCAGTGGTTGCGCTAAATGTAGCAAAACCGCTGAGATGATTGCGGACATATCAGAAGAAATGGGTGTGGATGTGATTGTAAAAAAGGACACAGATCCTCAAAGCCTATTGAAATTTAAAGTGATGAAAACCCCAGCGGTAGTGATCGATGGTGAGCTCATACATAGCGGCTCAGTACCGACGCGCGATGAAGTTGAGGGGTGGTTAAGGGACTAGAGCTCGCTGAATAGTTGCACGGATTATGCTCGTTAGAAAGCGCTTAAGCTAAAAATGCACACCATTGTCATCCTGAATCCTTGGCAATGGTGGTGTAATATCATCAGTATACGATTAATGATATTAAATATAATGTTTTTAAAAACAATGTATTGATGCTTTGTGTAGTAATTTTATTATGGGGTTTTATTGGCAACGGTTTAGTCGGCATTGCATTATCTGGGCGAGTTTATTGAGTCTATGTTGTATGAGGTTGTTTGCAGATTTCGACTTCTTTTATCAGTATCACTGCTATGATTTTGATTCAGTGACCTCGTCAAGTTGCGGGATGAGTGCCAATGCAAAAGTGGCTTAGGGTATTAACACGTTTCTACAGTTGGTTATTTTTTACTGCACGTCTGTTTCGTTTAGGGCTTTTTCTAACGCTAAGTTTATTCGCTTTGCCTTTGTTTGCTGCTCAAACATCTCCCGGATTAACCCAAGTATTAACGCCCGCTACGGATTGGAAAAACTCCGCTTATATCACCCAAGCATTTAGTGAAGTCGCCCTACAAAATGAGTATGACCTTGCTAAACATAGCGTGCGTAAGTGGCGCATACCGGTACGAGTGTTTATTGAGCATCAAGTGGGTGATAAGGCGCTGCACACTCAATTAGTGTTGATGCACTTAACACACTTAGGCCAGATCACCGGCCTCGATATTCAACGGGTAGATACGCTCTCTGAGGCGAATCTGCACTTAGTTTTTACCCGTCAATCCCTATGGGCAAGTGAGGTGATGCGCTTAATGGGACCGAGCTCGGCGAAAAATGTCCATGGCTCTGTGTGTATGGCAAAGTTTGCTCTCAATTCACGGCAAGAGATTGAACGTGCTTGGATTATTATTCCTGTAGATCAAGCCAAAATGCACGGTAAGTTAGTGGCTTGCGTAGTGGAAGAGATTACTCAAGTGCTTGGTTTACCTAATGATTCAGAGAAAGTATTTCCCTCCATCTTTAACGACAAAACCCCGCAGGACTTACTCACCGGGCTCGATTTTATTTTGCTTAAATTACTCTATAGCCCAAGTATTAGCGCTGGAATGACGGCCGCAGAAGTCAAACAGCCTTTGCAGATCTTGCTCGAACAATGGCTGCGCGATGGCACTATTGCTAGCGCTGGCAAAACGGTACGTCAAGGTCAGTTGTACCCATTGTTAGGTTATTGATGACTAAGCATTACAGCTAAAGTTGACATTGCTCGCACGTGACTAATTAATCCTTTTTGTTTTAGGAATAAGGGCATAGTCTATCTTTATATGAGATAAACACCTTGGAGGGACACCATGCGAATGACATTGCAGTTTTTAGGGGCGACAGCGGAAGTGACAGGTTCGTGTCATTTACTCTCGGTTGATCATGAACACTTATTGCTCGACTGTGGTTTGATCCAAGGTGGTAAATCTGATGA
This sequence comes from Shewanella sp. SM71, assembly GCF_025653905.1. Classification (NCBI taxonomy): domain Bacteria; kingdom Pseudomonadati; phylum Pseudomonadota; class Gammaproteobacteria; order Alteromonadales; family Shewanellaceae; genus Shewanella; species Shewanella sp. SM71. The sequence continues at coordinate 2,204 of NZ_JAKKRW010000021.1, read as the reverse complement.
GTTGCGTAATCATGATCCCTTCGCATTTGATCCTGAGTCTATTTCTGCTGTCGTGCTTAGCCATGCCCATATCGATCATTCTGGGCGTTTACCACTCTTAGTCAAAGCGGGTTTTGATGGGCCTATCTACACCCATAAAGCCACGGCAGAGCTGTGCGCCATCATGCTCAAAGATGCGGCTATGCTGCAGACCCGCGATACCGAAAGAGTCAATAAAAAGCGTGCTAAACATGATCTTGAACCCCTAGAACCGCTATTCACCGTTGAAGATGCTGAACTCGCGATAACTCAATTTGTACCATTGGAATATGGTCAAGTGACTCGGGTTATTCCCCATGTGGATATTTGCCTCTCAGATGCAGGGCATATTTTAGGTTCCGCCTTAGTCGAGTTGTGGTTAGGTGAGGGCAAATCCCAGAAGAAAATCGTCTTCAGTGGCGATCTTGGCCGTGCAGGTATGCCGATTTTACGTAATCCTACCTTAGTGGATACGGCAGATTTAGTCTTAATGGAAAGCACCTATGGCAATCGTTTTCACCGCAGTTGGACGGATACCTTAGCTGAATTGAAAGCCATTTTTGCTAAGACAGTCAACGAGAGCCAAGGCAATATATTGCTCCCTGCTTTTTCGGTTGGACGAGCACAGGAGTTATTATATCTATTTCATTTATATGCTAAAGAATGGGATCTCGGCCGTTGGAAAATCTGCCTAGATAGTCCGATGGCAATTGAGGCGACCCGCGTTTACGTTAATAATTATCCGCTGATGGATGAGGACTTTAAACGCTTTACCCGCCAACATCCTGGGCAGCATCCGCTGTTGTCGAATGTCGAATTTATCCAAACGACCGAAGAGTCGATAGCGCTGAACGACGTGCATAAGGGATTGATCATTATCGCAGGGAGCGGCATGTGTAACGGTGGACGTATTCGTAGCCACTTAGAGCATAATCTATGGCGCCCAGAATGTGATGTGATTATTTGTGGTTATCAAGCGCTTGGAACACCGGGGCGCGCCCTCGTCGATGGCGCTGAGGAACTGTCTATTCATGGTAACAGCATTAAAGTAGCGGCTACGTTACACACAGTGGGTGGACTTTCAGCCCATGCGGATCAAGCAGAGTTATTACGTTGGTATCACCATTTTGAAGGCCAGCCGCCGTTAATTTTAGTCCATGGAGAACCCGAGGCGCAGCATGGATTAGTCGATGTGATTAACCAAGATCCTCAGACTAAACCAAAGGCTATAGCAATTGCGACCCAGGGTGATCGATTGGATTTAAATGCACTGCCGCAGTTAGTGTGGAAGCCAGCTTAAGTTTATTATCATTACTCGCGAAACTCCGCTCGATAGACTCCTTGCATCATCAATGCAGGGAGTTTTATTTGTTTTGTAAATTAATATCTCACTGCTCGGTAATAACTCTGCTTGCCAATCAATTTCAGATAAATTCATGCATGATTTAGAACTTTAATTAGTTGCAATTAGTTGCAATTAGTTGCAATTAGTTGCAATTTGAGGTTTGAATGTTAAATTGGGGCCTTGATATGTCGTGTTCGTTAGGCCAAGCCCTGATCCGACCTAGTCAATCAAGCTATGACAATAACAAGCAATCACGAGGTTTGAATGGAAGCGATTACGGAGTTTGTTGGCCTGATTAATGGCTTTGTCTAGGGCGCATCTATACTTGGTGATGATCTTAGGCGTTGGTTTCTTTCCCTTTGACTGAGATTAATTCCCTCTCTAAAGTTAGGCATAAGCTTTCAGTTACTCTGGTCTAGCCGTATTCCTGATAAAGATAAGAATGTGAATCCGTTTGATGCGCTGATGACTTCCCTTTTAGCCACTATTAAGCCCTGCAGTTCTTGCTTTAACGTGGTTATACTTTATTAGAAAGCATGTAGAGGAAGCCGCAAAATCAAGCTTATAGATTATTTATTAAAAGTTAAGTGACTAGGGTCTGTTGATCTTTCGAGAGTAATTTTTAGACAGCATGGCAAGACGTTATAATTTGCTTCGCCAAAAGTAACCATAACCTCAAGCCATGCCAAGACTTATGCTAACCGATGCACGCTGGGAAAAGCTATTTCATTTAATGAAAAGCACAGGCCGTGTTTATGACAAACCTGAACATAGACAAACATTCGAAGGTATTCTTTACCGCCTTAGAACAGGTATCCCTTGGCGAGATTTACCTAAAGAG